>JAHDFG010000054.1:0-6027 GCA_020628265.1 Pseudooctadecabacter sp.
GCAGGATGTCTTCCATGATGGACCGCAGACCACGCGCACCGGTCTTGCGTTCGATGGCCCGTTTCGCAATCGCAGACAGCGCGTCATCCGTGAAGGTCAGCTTCACGTCTTCCAGCTCGAACAGACGCTGGTATTGTTTCACCAGTGCGTTCTTGGGAGCACTCAAGATCGTGACAAGAGCGTCTTCGTCCAAATCTTCCAACGTGGCGATCACAGGCAGACGACCGACGAATTCGGGGATCAAGCCGAATTTCAACAGATCTTCGGGCTCAAGGTCGGTAAAGATTTCGCCCACACCGCGGTCGTCGTTGTTGCGCACGTCGGCGCCGAAGCCCATGGCAGAGCCCTTGCCACGTTGCGCGATGATCTTGTCGAGGCCCGCAAAAGCGCCGCCACAGATGAACAGGATGTTCGTTGTATCCACCTGCAGGAATTCCTGCTGCGGATGTTTGCGGCCGCCCTGTGGCGGCACGGAGGCAACGGTGCCTTCCATGATTTTCAACAGGGCTTGCTGCACGCCCTCACCCGAAACATCACGGGTGATGGACGGGTTGTCGGATTTGCGGGTGATCTTGTCGACCTCGTCGATATAGACGATGCCGCGCTGCGCGCGTTCAACGTTGTATTCGGACGCCTGCAACAGCTTGAGGATGATGTTTTCCACGTCCTCGCCCACGTAACCGGCTTCGGTCAGCGTCGTGGCATCGGCCATTGTGAACGGCACATCGAGAATGCGGGCAAGCGTTTGGGCCAGCAATGTCTTACCGCAGCCCGTCGGGCCGATCAGCATGATGTTGGACTTCGCCAATTCGATGTCGGACTTCTCGGCGTGGTTGAGGCGTTTGTAGTGGTTGTGCACCGCCACAGACAGCACGCGTTTGGCGTGGGCCTGCCCGATGACATAATCATCCAGCACGCCACAAATCTCGAGCGGGGTTGGAACCCCTTCGGAGGCCTTCAGCCCAGCGGACTTCGTTTCCTCACGGATGATGTCCATGCACAGCTCAACACATTCATCGCAGATGAACACGGTGGGCCCTGCAATGAGCTTGCGGACCTCATGCTGACTTTTGCCGCAGAAACTGCAGTAGAGGGTGTTTTTGCTGTCGCCGCCAGACGTAGTCGCCATGTCGTCTTTCCTTTGGCTTTGCCCCGCAATCAATGGGGTCCCATAAGTGTTTCGGGCTGCTTTCAGGGTATCCTATGGCAGCCCGAAATGGTCCACAACGCCTAAAACGTCGCGACTTTGTTACGCGTCGTCATCGGCCTTGCCGCGGCTTTCGACGATTTCATCGATATGACCCCAGTCTTTGGCTTCTTCTGGGGTCATCCACTTGTCACGATCCAGCGCCTTTTCGACCTCTTTCTTGGTCTGGCCGGTGTGCTTCATGTAAAGTTTGTACATCCGCTCACGCGTTTGTTCGATGTGGTTGGCACGGATCAGAATGTCGGAGGCCATGCCCTGTGCGCCGCCGGAGGGCTGGTGCACCATTACTTCGGAATTGGGCAGCGCAAACCGCATCCCCTTTTCACCACCTACCGCAATCACAGAGCCCATAGAGGCCGCCATGCCGCAGATCAGTGTGCTGACCTTGGGGCGGATGTATTGCATCGTGTCATAGATGCTCATCCCCGAGTGCACGGCACCGCCGGGGCTGTTGATGTACATGGAGATTTCTTTTTTCGGGTTTTCCGCCTCAAGGTGCAGAAGCTGGGCCACGATGAGTTGGCTCATGCCGTCGTGAATCGGGCCGTTCACAAAGACAATCCTCTCTTTCAGAAGGCGAGAGAAAATATCATAGGCCCGTTCGCCACGGCTGGTTTGTTCGACCACCATCGGCACGAGGTTCATATAGGTTTCGACCGGATCTTTCATCGTGTCTGCCTCAGTTCTGGACGCGTCCTGCGTCGTCTAGGGGAATATTGTTACGCAAACCTTAGTGGGGGGATCAGGGGGCTTCAAGGGCACCCGATCCGATTGCTGCGGCCTTCTCATAAATGCACGACTTGATCCGGTTTCAACCACCGCTATCTCGCGCGGCATGATGTTTGAACCAACCCGAGAAGCCGGCCTTGATCGGCTTGCCGCTTTCGGCCCCAAGATGGGCCGCGCTTACGCCAGTGAACGCAACTACGACCGGCCCGGACATGACGATGTGTCCCGCCTGTCCCCCTACTTGCGCCACCGCATGATCACGGAGGACGAGGTCCTGCACGCCGCGCTGGTGCGGCATTCGCATGCGGCGGCGGAGAAGTTTATTCAGGAGGTCTACTGGCGCACCTACTGGAAAGGCTGGCTTGAGATGCGGCCCTCGGTCTGGACGATGTACCGCGCGGACGTCGCCGCCGCCCTGAACCGCGTGCAGACCGAAAGCGGACTTCGCGCGGATTGGGAGGCCGCGTGCCGTGGCGACACGGGCATTGAGGCTTTTGATCACTGGGCGAAAGAACTGGTGGAGACGGGCTACCTGCACAATCACGCGCGGATGTGGTTTGCCTCGATCTGGATTTACACGCTGAACCTGCCGTGGGCCTTGGGGGCCGATTTCTTTTTGCGCCACCTTCTGGACGGCGATCCGGCTTCCAACACGTTGGGCTGGCGCTGGGTTGGCGGTATGCAGACCGTCGGCAAGACCTATCTGGCACGGCCTGACAACATCGCGAAATACACCGAAGG
The DNA here is from genome assembly GCA_020628265.1 of Pseudooctadecabacter sp. Lineage (GTDB taxonomy): Bacteria > Pseudomonadota > Alphaproteobacteria > Rhodobacterales > Rhodobacteraceae > Octadecabacter. The sequence continues at coordinate 2,678 of JAHDFG010000054.1, forward strand.
ACGTTTCCGGCCACAAGGGCTGGCCGCGTTTGCCCCGCCGCTGGACGGGTTTGAAAACCCGCCCCGCAGCCCCTTGCCCACGCCTGATCCCATGCCGTCGGGAAAGCTGGGTCTGCTTCTGACCGAGGACGATCTGAGCCCCGAGTGGCTGTTGGACAGCGTGACACCAGAGAGTATCGCCGTCTTCAACGGGACAGCATACCGTAGCCCCCTGCACGTAAGCGACCGCGTCCATAGCTTCGTGTCCGGTGCCGTGGCTGATCTCGAAGACCGGATCGGTCCGATCGAAAGGCTGGATGACGCCGCAGCGATCACGCAATGGGCCGGCAAGTTTGATGCAGTGGTGCTCTCCCACCCCCCAGTGGGCGGCACGGCAGAGGTTATAGCGCAAGTGAAGGCCCCGATGTCCCGCCAGATCCGGCCCTATGACCAGAAAGCCTGGCCCTACGCCACCGCGGGCTTCTTCAAGTTCAAGAAAGCCATTCCGAAGCTGCTGAAGGCCTATGACGACCAACTGACGCTGTTGTGACGTTTGCGCTAGGAGCGAACAAAATTCCGGAATTTTGTTCCTACGGCTCGCGCAGGGCTTCCTGGGAGCGATAAAGCGGCTTGGTCAGATACTGCAAGACCGTCTTTGATCCGGTGTGCAGCTCCACATCGGCCTGCATGCCCGGACGGATTTCAATCTGGCTTTGACGGGGGCCAAGGTCCGTTGTGTCCACCCGCAACGTGACACGGTAGTGGGGCGGCGCGTTGGGGTCCCGTTCGTCCTCAAACGTATCGGCGGAGATCAGGTGCACCTCACCGGTCAGCGTGCCGTAAATGGTGTAATCGTAAGCACTTAGCTTGATCGTTGCCGCCTGCCCCGGCACCACATTAGCAATGTTCGACGGGATCACTTCGGCCTCGACGAACAGCTCATCGTCCAGCGGGATGATCTGGAAAATCTCTTCGCCCGGACGGATCACGCCGCCGATGGTTGTTACGCCAAGGTTGTTGACGATGCCGCGCATGGGGCTGGTGATTACCGTGCGCTCCAGCCGGTCTTCGGCCACGCGCAGGTCTTGGCGAAGGGTCGCGAGGGTCGACAGCACCTCGGAATACTCGGACGCGCGCTCCAGTTCCGACTTGGTCATGATCTCGTTCAGCGCATTGACCGCATCAGAATTGGCCTTGCGGGCGCGGGTCACCTCGATCAACGCGGCAATCTCACGGTTATAGAGGTCTTCCATCACCGCCAGCTCGCGCTGGGTTTCGTTGATGATGGCCTGCGCGCCCTCAGTGCGGCTCACGTAATCGGACTGCCTCGCATTCAGTAGGGCGCGTTCGGACGCCACCATTTCCGGCAGAAACTCTGCAATGGCTTGCGGGACTTCGAAATCGAACATGCCTTCGATCTCGGCGGCCAGTCGCAGGCGGCGGATTTCAGCGGCGATGACCTGTTCGCGCAGGTCCGTCACGGCCGTTTCAAACTGCGTGCCGCGCAGGCGGGCCAGCACGTCGCCCGGTTCCACCTGATCGCCCTCAGCCACCATCAGTTCCGCCAGAATGCCCCCTTCGAGGTTCTGGATGATTTGCGGGCGGGACGACGACACGACCGAGCCTTTGGCCCGCACGATTTCATCAATTGCGGCGAACTTGGCCCAGATCAGGAACACCAGAACGGTAGCACCAATCAGCCAGATCAGCAGGCTTGGGCCTTTGATGCGGGTTTCGAACTCATCAGCAATCGTGACCATTTCAGACGGCCTTTTTGTTCTTGTTTTGCAGGTGCGCCAGCACCTCTTGCCGTGGGCCGTCCACAGCCAGACGGCCGTTTTGCAGGATCACGGTGCGGGTCGTCAGCTCAAGGATTGGCACGCGGTGGGTGGCGATGATCGCCGTGCGCCCGTCCAGCCAAGTCTCAAGGCGGCTGACCAGCGTGGCCTCAAGGGTCTGGTCAAGGGCGGCGGTGGGCTCGTCCAGCAGACAGACCTTGGGGTCTTGCAGCCACAGACGCGCCCAGCCGATGGACTGACGCTGACCGATGCTGAGGCCCTCGCCGCCGTCAGAAATCTCAAGATCCAAGCCCTTGGGGTGGTTGCGCACGAACTGGCCAAGGCCCGCAAAATCGAGTGCGGCCAGCAGGCGGTCATCGTCCCGTTCCAGCAGGGTCAGGTTCAGGTTCTCACGCAGGGTGCCGGAGAACAGGCGGACCTCTTGGCTGAGGTAGCCAATGGAGCGGCGCAGGTCGCGGGGCATCACCTGCCCCATGTCAACACCATCAATCAGCACACGGCCCTTGGTCGGGCGGTAAATGCCGGAGAGCAATTTCAGCATGGTGGACTTGCCGGAGCCATTGGCGCCCAGCACGGCCAGACGCTGGCCTGCTTCGATCTTCAGCCCCGGAATATCGAGGTTCTGGCCGCTGTCTTCGTTGTAGCAGAAAGCAATCTCGCGCAGTTCGAACTCGCCGCGCATGTCTTCACGACGCAGGTAGGTGCGGTCGGCGATTTGATCCTGCTCGGCATTGGCGATCTCGTCCAGCGCATCAAGCGCCGCTTTGACGTTGGACCAACGGGCCAATGTGGCGGCCAATTGAGTGAGCGGCCCCAGAGTACGGGACGTCAGGATGCCCACGGCGATGATCGTGCCCACGGTGAACTGGCCGGTAAAAACCATAAACGTCCCTGCCACCACGGCAGCCACATAGGTCGCCTGCTGCACCCCCTGCGCCCAAAAAGTCAGGGTGCTGGCCAGTTTGCGCTGTTCGGATGTGGCGACGGAGGACACGGCAGACAATTCGGACCAGAGCCGCTTGAACCGGTCTTCGCCCCGCTGAGCCTTGATCGTATCGGCCTCGTAAATGACCTCATGCAATAGCTTGTTGGATTTGGCGGAGGCCCCTTGGGTCTGTTGGGTCAGGGCGATCATCTTCTTTTGCAGGAAGAACGACGGCAGGACCATCAACAGGCCACCCACGAAGAGAACCCAGACCACATTGCCGCCAATGCTGGCGACAAGGGCAAGGAACAGCACAATGAAGGGCAAATCAGTCAGCGTGCCGATGGTCGATGCGGTGAAGAACTCACGGACCGAACCGAACTCACGCACGGCAGAGAACAGGCCAGAAGGCGTCTGGCCTTCTTTGCCGCGGCGCATGCCGAGCAGGCGGTCCATCAGCAAGGCCTGAACCTTCAGTTCAATCTTGCGCCCTGCCCCGTCCATCAGACGGGCACGGGCGATGCGCAAACCAGCCTCAAGCAACATGGCAAGGCCCGCACCGATGGCGAGAACCCAAAGCGTTGCGGTGGACTGGTGCGGGATGACGCGGTCGTAAACCTGCAAGGAAAACAGCGCCACGGCGACGG
>JAHDFG010000054.1:6127-10473 GCA_020628265.1 Pseudooctadecabacter sp.
TGGTGCGGGATGACGCGGTCGTAAACCTGCAAGGAAAACAGCGCCACGGCGACGGCCAGCAGGTTGGCCACGAAGGACCCCAAGGCCACTTCGGCCATGTGGCGGCGGAACTGCATCATCTCGCCCCAGAACCAATGGGACTGATGGCTTTTGCGGCTGTGTTTCTTCGCCAAATCGGCCAGCGCCATATCAGCCCGCAGCACGACCCCGTTGAAGTAAGGCTTGAATTCCGAGAGCGGCACCTCGGCGCGGTTATCGCGGCAGGTGGTGTCAAAGACGATGACACAATCGTCGGTCTGGTCCAGAACCAGCAGAACATGGCCGCTGGTCATCTCGACCAATGCGGGCCAGTGATCGGCCGTCGGTTTGCGCACCTTTGCGACCGTCGTCACAAGACCGGCGTCGTTCAGCGCCTTGGCCATCGCCTGCGGAGTGATGTTGTCCCCGTCCTCGGCCGTCATCACCTCAAGCAGGTCGGAACGAACAATGTCTACGCCCAACAGGCCCGCATAGGTCGCGGCAAGGTCAGCGCGGGCCTTTGCCTTATCGGAATAGCGATCATCAGCGCGCGGGGCATTCGGCAGTGGCGACTCTGCAGCCACCTCGGGCGCCGCCTCAGCAGGCACGGTATCCTGCTCGGGCACGTCGTTTGCAACCCGCGTGATCTTACCACCCCGCGTGGCGTTGATATCAAAGGCAATAACTGGGCCGGTCAAATGTCTTCTCCGTCCACAAGCGTGCCGTAGATGCGGGCCAGCTTCAGCTCCATCCGTGCCAGATCATATCGGATCGATACGGCCTCACGTTCGGCATCCAGCTTGGTGCGGAAGACGCCGACCACCTCTGGAACAGTGCGCTGGCCACCGCGCAGCTGCTGTTCGAACAGGGTGTAGTTGTCGTTTGCTTGGCTGATGATGGTGTCGATGTTCGCTTGCTGGCGGCGCAGGGACGAAATTTGCCCTTCGATCGCCGCCACCTCACGGGCGCTGTCTTCGCGTTGCTCTGCCACAGCCCGCTGCGCGGCCTCGCCCATCGCCTCAATCGCCGCCATATCCGCACCGCGACCAAAGCCCAGACCTGCGGGTAGCCCAAGGTTCAGGCCAAATGTATCGCTGTCGGTGATGTCACCGGAGGCGCTGACGGACGGCATGTAGCCTGCCTGCAGCGCGCGGGCTTCGGCAAGGCCACGGGTCCCTTCCGCGTCCACTTTCATAACGTCTAATGGCTGGGCCGTGCCCGCCGGATCAGAGAGGGTCTCGACCCCTCGCACACCGTCGAGCGACGCGGCCGACATCGCGGCAAGCTCTGCCCGTGCCGCCGCTGCGGCCTCACGGTCTGCCAAAAGGTCGGACCGCATCTGGGTCAGCTTTTGCTGGACCAGTTGCAGATCGGCACGGTCGTTGATGCCCGCATTCACACGTTCGGACATGACGTATTCAAACCGCTCCATCCGCGCCATGCCACCATCGTTGACGGCGGCGCGTGCCTCGGCGGCCTGTGCGGTCAGGTAAAGATCAAGCGCCTGATAGACGCGGTCGTTGGTGTCTTGGGCCAGTGCTACTGCAGCGACCTCGACGTCAGCACGGGCAAATTCACGCTCGGCCCGCTTGGCACCGCCATCGAACAGGGTTTGTTCAACGATCAGGCCGGTGACAATCTCGCCCAGCGAATTGAGGGAAATGGAGGGGCCCAGCGACGGCAGCCAGTTCATCTCACGGGCCTCGGACCGCAGCATCGCGGCCCGCAATTCGGCCTCGGCTGCACGGGCATTGGCCGCCAGAACGCTTTCCGCCACCTGAGCATAGGGCCCAGATGGCAGCACGGAACGCCGGTTCAACAGCGCGTCAATCAATTCGGAGCGTTCACCGTTGGACAGTTCCCCGTCCAGTGCGGGCGCATCCGCTGCGGGGGCCTCAGCCGCCGCGTTCAATCCTGGAAGGTTTACACCTGCGCGGGTTGCAAGGTCTTCTGCCATGCACCCGGCCAAAGCACCGCAGCTTACCAATGCCGCGAAAGACGCTTTGAATTTTCCTGCCTGTCCCACTCGATACCCCAGTTCGCTTATTCTTTGCGTGGCGGGGGCCGGTTCGTCCGGCCCTCCGCCGTAAGTATTATGTCGAGGGCATCCCTTAGTAGATGACGTTGACACCCTGTTCGATGAAGATTTCCGCATCATCGCCCATGGTATAAAGGTCATAGGTCTTGCCATCGATATCCTTGGTCTGACCTGTGTCGCTTGCACCCAGAATGGTCACGGTGTCGTTGTCACCGTTCACACCGCCGTGGATGATGAGGTTGTTGTTCTCATCAGACAGGCCTTCGAGCGTCGCCAGATCCAGCGTCAGTTCCGCGTCCTGCGCGAAGTTCAGATCGATGGACCCGATGTCGAAACCAGACAGACCGCCCAGATCAACCACGTCCGTGGAGGTCTCTTCAAGGACGACGAACGTCGCATTGGAGTTCCCGCTGCCGTCGGTTTCGTTGACCACAAGGTGCGACCCGTTGGACAGCTCTGGGTCGAACTCGAACCAGGTGCTTCCAAAGGCATCCGCGCCGTCCGCTTCGGTCGCTAGCTGGTTCACCTGATGGGACGAGGTCACCTCGGAAACGGTCACTGCGTTGTCCGTCGTGTCGATGCCGATGTATTCCACCCCGACTGAGTTGGTCGTGACGTTCTCGATACTGGGCGCATCAGGGGCAACCGTGTCGACACGGAAGGTGTCGGTGATGCTGTCGGTGTTGCCGTGCTCGTCCGTCGCGTTGATCGTGATGTTGGCAGTGTAGTCGCCCTCAGGGATCACACCGTCCGCATAAGTGAGGGACCAGTTGCCGTTTGCATCAACAGTCGCCTCACGCACGATCTGGCCGGTCGGATGGTTGAAGACCACTTCGACCGTGGAATTGGCTTCGACTGTGCCGCTCAGCGTCAGACCTGCGGCCAGCTCAGCCTCGTTAACGATGTCGTCACCGGACACAACCGGTGTTGTCGTCAGCTCGTTCACGTAAGTGTCGACCTCAACGATCATCTGCGCGGTATCCGTGTTGCCCGCCGCATCTGTGGTGCTAAGGGACACAGTCTTGGTGTACTCCCCCTCGCCCATCACGCTGGTGGGAACCGCAAGGCTCCAGGTGCCTTCATTGGTCACATCGTTGTAGGAGACGATGGCATTGTAGGTGTTGCCATCAATGGTGACGGACACAGCATCATTGCCGGTCACTGTGCCGCTCAGAACAACGCCGGTGCCGTATTCAACGCCATTGATCACGTTGTCCGCACCACCGGTCTGACTGCCTTCAACACCGATCAGGGTGTCTACCACAACCGTCATGTTGGTGCTGGCAGAGTTTCCGGCGGCGTCGGTCGTGGTGACCTGAACCGTCTGGGAATACTCACCCCCACCCATAACACTCGTCGGAACCGCGAGGGTCCAAGTGCCAACGTTGGTGATTTCGTTGTAGCTGACAATGGCGTCGTAGGACTGGCCGCCAATCATCACGGAAACCGCGTCGTTGCCGGTCACGCCACCGGACAGCATCACACCGCTGCCGTATTCGGTCGCGTTCACAACACTATCAACACCGCCTGTGCCATCCGCACTCACGCCGATCAGCGTGTCGACTTCGACGGTGGTCGTGGTGCTGGCGGTGTTGCCATAAGCGTCCGTCGTGGAAACGATGACGTCGGTGGTATACTCACCCTCGCCCATCACAGACGTCGGAACATCCAAAGTCCACGTGCCGGTGTTGGTCACTTCGTTGTAGCTTACGATCGCGTCGAAGGTCTGACCACCAATGGTGACAGTTACAGCATCGTTACCCTCGACCGTTCCCGTCAGCGTGACGCCGGAACCAAACTCAGCCGCATTGACGGTGCTGTCAGCGCCGCCTGTCTGGGCTGCGTCCACACCGATAAGTGTGTCCACCTCAACCATCGCAGTCGTGGAATACGAGTTGCCTGCCGCATCGGTGGTGCTTATCGTCACTTCTTGGGTGTATTCGCCCTGCCCCATCACAGACGTCGGGACTACAAGTGTCCAAGTCCCCTGCAGGGTAGCATCGTCATAGGATACTGCCGCGTTGTAATCGACACCGTCGATGGTCACGACAACTGTTTCGCTGCCCTCAACCGTACCCGTCAGAGTGATGCCCGAACCGTACTCGGCCGCGTTGATCACGCTGTCCGTCCCGCCTGTCGCCTCCATCTCGGCCCCGATAACGGTATCTACGTTCAAGGTGTTGGTCACCGTTGTGGTGCCACCCTCCGTCGTGATGGAGACCAGCACATCAGTAGAATACTCACCAGGATCAATCTCGGTCGGAAGGAATTCGACCTCCCAATTTCCGTC
>JAHDFG010000055.1:0-5557 GCA_020628265.1 Pseudooctadecabacter sp.
AGAACCTCTTGAAAATACAGGAACCAGATGGCCTGCCAAAAGATCAGGCTGCGCAGGAAACGCGACCAGCGGTATAGTCTGATGTTGCGCGTCAGGGCTGCCGTCATAGGCCGACGTTAGCAGGGCGGGCGCAAAATTCTAGAATTTTGCGGAGGCCAACAAATTTCCGGAAATTTGTTCACCTAGCCCACATCTTCTATGCGAATGGCCACGGGATCACCCAGCACGACCGATTTGTCCATTCCGGCAAGCGCTTCGTCCAAGGCGGTTCGGGTCGTCTTGTGGGTAACGATCAGCACAGGTGCTGCGGTGTCCTGATGGTCATACTGGCGCATGCGGTCGATTGAGACACCCGCGTCGCCCAGCACTGCCGCAACCTTGGCCAAGGCACCCGGTTTGTCGACCAATTGCATCCGCAGATAGTAAGGCGCGGGCACGGCGGCCTTGGCGGTGCGTGCTTTGGTCAACAGGTTGGCAGGTTGGCCAAAGGTCGGCAGCCGCAGCCCGCGGGCAATGTCGATCACATCGGACATCACGGCCGAGGCAGTTGGCCCTTCGCCAGCACCCGCGCCGCGCAGTACGATCTGGCCCACGGCATCGCCTTCGATGACGACCATGTTCGTGCCGCCTTCCAACTGCCCGAGCGGCGAGTTGGACGGGACCAGACAGGGCGACATGCGCTGTTCCAGCCCGCGCCCTGTCATCTGGGCCACGCCCAACAGCTTGATACGGAAGCCCATGTCATGGGCCGCGTCGATGTCTTCCAACGTGATGCTCTGGATGCCTTCGAGCTCGACCGCGTCGAAATCGACCTGCGTGCCGTAGGCGACAGAGGCCAGCAGCGCCAGCTTGTGGCCCGCGTCGATCCCGCCGACGTCCAAATTCGGGTCGGCCTCCAGATAGCCCAGCTTGTCGGCTTCCGCGAACAGCGCGTTATAACCCTGCCGCGTGGCCTGCATCTGGGTCAGGATGTAGTTGCAGGTGCCGTTCATCACGCCCATCACACGGGTGATCTCGTTGCCGGCCAGACCCTCGGTCAGGGCTTTCATCACGGGGATGCCGCCTGCGACAGCGGCCTCGTAGCGGATGACACGACCTGCGGCCTCGGCGGCTTCGGCCAAGGCCTGACCGTGAATGGCCAGCATTGCCTTGTTTGCGGTAACCACGTCCTTACCAGCTGCGATGGCGGCTTCGGTTGCGTCTTTGGCAGGGCCTTCATCGCCGCCCATCAGCTCGACGAAGACGTCGACGTCGTCCCGTTTGGCCAGTGCCACGGGATCGTCTTCCCACGCATAATCGCCCAAGGGCACGCCGCGGTCCTTGTCCCTGCTGCGGGCGGAGACCGCCGAAATCACAATCGACCGACCCGTGCGTGCCTCAAGCAAGGCCGCCTGCTGGCGGATGATCCGCACGACACCTACACCGACAGTCCCGAGGCCTGCGATGCCAAGACGAAGAGGAGAGGTCATGGGATGTATCCTTGCTTGCGATGCGTTGCTGCCTGTTAGCCTGCCAAGCCGAGGGATTCAACGCACCCCGCGCAACATCCGGGCGCGAATGCTGGGCGGGATGACAGGGCCGCGCAGCCGTGCAGCACGGTCCCGCAATGCAGCCAGACGCGGATCGAGGTCCGCCTGCGCTGTCGCAGCGCCCGCTTGGGCGGCATCGGCTTGGGCGATCAGCGGTGCGAGGGGGACAAGATCGGGGGGCTGTGCATTCGCCAGTTCAGGCGTAATGCGTTGATCCAGTTCAGGAAACTGCGCGCATCCGGCGGCCACGGCCAGACCAAGCAACAAAGAAGACGTAAACAGGCGCATGGGGCTTCATCCAGAAGGGCGTCGCGGGACCATAGAAGCCGCGCGTGGCAGGGGCAAGCTGACAGGCGTTGTAACCGGCGGCAGACTGCCTTTAATGGGGGCATGGCACGCAAAGCAGGATCCCACGCAGAAACAACCGCGCCAAAGGTCCGTGCGGCGGCCCTGGCCCTTTTTGCGCGGCACGGCTTTGCCGCGGTGTCGATGCGCCAGATCGCGGCGGAGGTCGGGGTTCAGGCGGGTGCGCTTTATTCTTACACGCCTGACAAACAGAGCCTTTTGTTCGATTTGATGCGTGGCCATATGGACGACCTGCTGGCGGCATGGGCAAAGGAGCCCGTGCCCGCTGACCCGCTGGCGCGTCTGGACCGTTTCACGCAGTTTCACATCCGGTTCCATCTGGCCCGCCCCGATGCGGTCTTCATCGCCTACATGGAGTTGCGCAATCTGACGCCGGACAATTTCGCCGCGTTGGAGGCCTTGCGCCGAAACTACGAGGACCAGCTTGAGGCGATCCTGCAGGCCGGTGTCGTATCTGGCCTGTTCAAACTCGCCGATACCAAGATTGCGACCCTTGCGATTATCGCCATGCTGACGGGTCTGACAACATGGTACCGCGACGGCGGGCGACTGCCGCAGGATCAGATCGTCGCACTTTACACCGATATGGTGCGAGGGGCCGTTGGCCTGAACACCTGACCCTGACGTCACGAGATGTCGCGGACAGGGCAGACCTGTCGCTTGAGGTCCGCGACGGTGGGGCAAATCAGGGAGAACACCATGAAAGTTGGATTTATCGGGCTGGGGTCTGTGGGCGGCAAGTTGGCAGGGTCGGTGCTGCGCAACGGATACGATTTGCACGTGCACGATCTGGACGCGGACGCTGTTGCAGATTTCGTGGCACGTGGCGCGGTCGATGGCACCTCGCCAGAGGCGATCATGCAAAGCTGTGACGTGATCATCACCTGTCTGCCGTCCCCCGCAGCCTGTTCCAGTGTTGTGGAAGCGATGCTGCCTCATGTCACGGCAGGCAAAATCTGGCTTGAGATGTCGACGACCGACGCGGGTGAGGTGCAGCGCCTTGGGGCGGCTGTGCAGGACAAAGGCGGTGCTGCGGTTGATTGCCCCGTGTCGGGGGGATGCCACCGTGCCGCCACGGGCAATATCTCGATCTTTGCGGGCTGTGACCGCGGGACGTTTGAGCGGATCCTGCCGCTTTTGACCACGCTGGGGCGCCGCGTGTTGCACACTGGCCCCCTTGGCAGCGCCAGCACGCTCAAGGTGATGACAAACTATCTGGCGACGGCCAACCTGCTGACGGTTTGCGAGGCGATGGTGACCATGAAGGCCGCAGGGCTTGATCTGGCCACCACGTTTGAGGCCATTCGCATCTCGTCCGGCAATTCCTTTGTGCACGAGACGGAAAGTCAGGTCATCCTGAACGGCAGCCGCGATATCGGGTTCTCTATGGGGCTGGTGCAAAAGGACATTGGCCTATTTCAGCAGATCGCCGAGGAACACAATGTCCCGCTAGAGATCAGCCCCCTGATGGTTCAGATATTCGAGGACGGGATTGATCGCTATGGCTGGTCCGCGCAATCGGATGACATCATCAAGCGGCTGGAAGAGGCCACCGGCCTTGATATCACGGCCCCCGGCTTCCCGCCCGAGATGATCGACGACGAACCCGAAGAGCCGGGTTACGAAGTGCGCCCGCCGGCCTGAGGCTTTCCATCCTTGCGCCCCTTGGCTAAAGGGGGCGCAAGGGGGACATGACATGACCAACGAGACACCCATTGCGACCTTGCAGGCGTCGGCCGCGCGCAGGATTTTTGCCTATGGGGCGGTGTTCGCGTTGGGGGCCATGGTCATCCTGTTGGCGTTTATCCAGCCGCCGGCGTTCGGGTTCCAGATTTTCCTGATTGTCTTCGGGGCAGGGACGCTGGTGGTGGCAGAACGTCTGCGCCGTGCAACGCGGACAGCCCTGTTCCTGACAGAGACACAGATCGTCGACAGCAACGGCACGGTTGTGGTGGAGATTGCCAATATCAAATCCGTTGACCGTGGGGCCTTTGCATTCAAACCGTCCAACGGCTTCGTGCTGCGTCTGGCAACACCTCAGCCCAAGGCATGGGCGCCCGGCCTGTGGTGGCGGTTTTCAACGCGTGTCGGGGTCGGGGGCGTCACATCGTCCGGTCCGGCCAAGTTCATGGCCGAACAGATCGCGCTGCGGTTGCCGCAAGAGTAGGCTTACGACCCGATCGGGCAGATACGGCCGGCGAATGTGCCGTTGTGGCTGTAGCAGACCTGGCTTGGCGCAAAACGGGGACGCGTGAAGATCGTGTTCTCGAAGGTGAAACTGTCCAGCCCGACCGAGAAGTTCGGTGTGTAATCGACCCATGTCTGAACCATGATCAGCACTTCGCCATCCGGCATGACCGGAATTTCATTGTTGCCGACCATGCGCTGGAGTTCGGCGTTCTCCATGTTCCCGGCACCGCCCTTGTTTTCCGACCAGACCACGGAATAGGAATCGTCGTCAGCCTCATATTGGATGACGGACACCCGCAGGCGTGTCAGTGCGGGCGAGTTGGTCAGGAACCGGTGCATCCGCCATGCATTGATCAGATATGTGTTCGTAATCATTTCCGTTTCACGGCTGACCGCGTCGGAAATCGTATAGGCCGCTTTCAGGTTGATGGCCTGGTTCCGAAACGCATCAAAGAAGACAAACATTGCAATTACGGCGGCGAACAGCGTCGGGAACATGATCACCACTTCGGCAATCATGGCCCCTTCTTCGTCGCGCCGGAAACGACGAAGGCGGCTGGTCAATCTGCGCAGCATCTTAGACGGGCTCCATGACAAAGGCAGAGGTCGAGACAAGGCGGTACCGGCCCTGTTCCCCTTGGTTCAGTTGGTATCCAACGCCCATGCCCGGGATGAGCATTGGTTTGAAGACACCGCAAACCCGCACGATCATCATTTCGTTTGCCGTACCGTTTGAAAAGTTCCGTGCAGGCTCGAACGGGTTGTTCACATCGGTACAAGACGCTGCACGCGGAATTTCGTTAGAGGAATCAACGCCCGGATAGCGCAAATCAATCGGACGCATTTCAAGGCGCACGTTCTGCATGCAGTTCGGCAGGATGCCGGCCGAGTTGCAGACCATCGTCTTGAACTGGGTTTCGTTGATGCTTCTGCCGGTGTTGATGCGTACTTCGCGTACAGCCATGTCCAGCCCACGTTCCAGCATTACATGGCGCGTCATCAACAGGCCCAGCTCGAACCCAGTCATCGAAATGACTAGGACAGGCATGAACAGCAGGACGAATTCCACGGTGGGGCCACCGTCATCCTTCTTGCGGAACCTGCGCAGGGCGCGCCCGAGTGATTTGAAACCAAATGCCATGAGTGGGTCCTTATTGGGTCAGCTTCAATGCGCGGATGTCGGACGCAATGGCGCTGAACGCAGAGGAGATATCGGTGCCGGCCACGTCGAAGTAGTGGCTGGGGGAGCTTGCGCAGTCCTGCAAAGCGGTCTGGCCAGCCGACGGGGCTTCGAATGCGACCGTGTAGATCACGATCCCTTGGGCGCGCGCTGCAGCACACAAGGAAGACAGACGCGCGTCGGCTTCGGCGGGTGTAGTGACCTGCTGGTTCAGGGCCTGATCGGAGTCGATATAATCGTCATAGGGGATGTAATCCGGCCAGCCGCTGGACCCTGCACTCCATGGAATGGC
>JAHDFG010000055.1:5657-7759 GCA_020628265.1 Pseudooctadecabacter sp.
TTCATGCCCGCATCAATCGCCGTGTTGCCATAGGGGCGCAGGTTGTCGATTGCGGTGTGCAGCATCCCTTCGCTCGACGTCACCGGAATGATGGCGTTGGTATTGACGTCCCAGCACAGGCTTTCCTTCGCATAGACATCATCGTCGCGGAATTCGTCGTGGTCGAAATACGCGTAGTGATCAAACGTCTGGTTCAGATCGAAGGTCGTCGTGTTGAAGATGTTCGTCGGGAAGATCGGACACCGGTTGAAATTGTGAATCTCGTTGAAGTTCAGGCTCGGCCCGATCAGTGGACCAGGGTTTGTCAGGCCGGAGTAGGGCACCATCGAAATGGTGACCAAACCGCTGGCCGAGTTTGTGTTGGTCGACAGTACGGTCGACACGAACTCTCGTGCGGCAGGGCGCAGGTTCACCATCCGGTTGTTGCGTCCCATCGACGAAGAGACATCAAGCACAAGCGACACCTCCACGTCCGTCACACGTTCTTCGGCAGTTGAGGAGCCGCTTACGGTCAGTGTTGTCAGACCAGGCGTGAAGGGTTCGGTGAAGACCCGTGGAATGTCATAGAAGAAGAGGGGCATGTCAGCAGCCGCGTTTGCGGTCACGACTCGGAAGTTCACGCCTTCGCGGACAATCGGATCCCCGTCGAGGAAATCCGCCATTCCGGCTTTCTCAAAGTAGTCGCGCACCACGTCGGCGGGCGGCAAGGTCTGGTCCAGATCGGCGGCGGCCAGCGTCGCGCGGTCCAATGTGCCTTGCAGTTTGGCACGGGTCGTCTCGTAACGCATCAGGTCGACGGCCATGCCGCCCAGCCACAGAATCAGGACAAACATGAACAGCGAGAAGAGGATCATCGACCCTTCTTCGTCTTTTCTGGTCCGTTTCGCTGAAGCCCAAGCAACACGGGCAGAAGCGAGCAAAACTGTAGTCTTCGTCGTCATCATAACCTTCCCTGACGGGCCCGCGCCGACTCATGTCGGATGACGGACTCGTCCCAATACACGCGTTGCTTAGAACAGGGTGCAGTGGCAGAATTAGGGCGAATTGAGGCAGGAAATGGTTAAGTGGTTGACCGGATGGCCTCAAATCCCCCGCCAAAGGCATCAGTGTTGCGTCAGGAAAAACAATCACACCATTTGTGCACAGGCGTCGAATGAACCGGCATGGTCCGGCTCCGGCGGTAATTGTTCTTTTTCTGATTAATTTTTAATCATGTTAACGCGTTCTCCGCGAATCATGTTTATCTCCGCGCAGAGCGGGCGCCGGTATTGCCCGCCATGTCGCAACGGAGGTTAAGCGATGAATTCCACGTCCACATCAGGGTCCGAACCGTCATTCCGCGAAAGCGTAGACATCATGTTCAACCGGGCTGTTGCTCTGATGGATTTGCCCCCTGGGCTTGAGGAAAAGATCAGGGTTTGCAACGCGACTTACACGGTGCGCTTTGGTGTCCGTCTGCGCGGCAAGATTGAGACGTTTACCGGCTACCGGTCCGTCCATTCCGAGCATATGGAACCCGTGAAGGGCGGCATCCGCTATGCCATGGGCGTCAATCAGGACGAGGTTGAGGCGCTGGCCGCGCTCATGACTTATAAATGTGCTTTGGTTGAAACACCCTTTGGCGGCTCCAAGGGGGGGCTGTGCATTGACCCGCGCGATTGGGAAGAAGATGAGCTTGAGCGGATAACCCGCCGTTTTGCCTATGAACTTGCCAAACGCGATTTGATCCATCCCAGTCAGAACGTGCCCGCCCCCGACATGGGTACGGGGGAGCGTGAAATGGCGTGGATCGCGGACCAGTACCGCCGCATGAACACCACGGACATCAACGCCGCCGCTTGTGTCACCGGCAAGCCGCCCCATGCAGGCGGGATTGCAGGACGTGTTGAGGCGACGGGGCGCGGGGTACAATACGCCCTGCGGGAATTCTTCCGTGAGGCTGCGGATGTCAAAGCGGCGGGTCTTGCCGGCACGCTTGATGGCAAACGGGTCGTTGTGCAGGGCTTGGGCAATGTGGGCTACCACGCCGCCAAGTTCCTGAGCGAGGAAGACGGCAGCAAGATCATCGGTGTCATCGAACGGGACGGCGCCATCACGGATGA
>JAHDFG010000055.1:7859-10413 GCA_020628265.1 Pseudooctadecabacter sp.
AAGACGGCAGCAAGATCATCGGTGTCATCGAACGGGACGGCGCCATCACGGATGACGACGGTATCGACATCGAAGCCCTGCACCATTGGATCGCCAAACATGGCGGCGTAAAGGGCTACCCCAATGGCACTTACGTGGAAACGGGCGCCAAAGTCCTTGAGGCAGACTGCGATGTTCTGATCCCTGCTGCACTGGAAGGTGTCATCAATTTGAACAATGCTGCCGACATCAAGGCCCCGCTGATCATCGAGGCCGCGAATGGTCCCATCACGGCAGGCGCGGATGAGATCCTGCGCGAGAAGGGCACGGTGATTATTCCCGATATGTACGCCAACGCCGGCGGTGTGACGGTGTCCTACTTCGAATGGGTCAAGAACCTGAGCCACATCCGGTTTGGCCGGATGCAACGCCGTCAGGAAGAGGCGCGGCATGAGTTGATCGTGGGTGAGTTGGAACGACTGTCCCGTCATCTGGGCGATCAATGGTCCATGACGCCGAACTTCAAGCAGAAGTACCTGCGCGGCGCGGACGAGCTGGAATTGGTCCGCTCAGGCCTCGATGATACGATGCGCACCGCGTTTCAATCTATGCGCGAGGTGTGGCATGGTCGCAAAGATGTGACCGATTTAAGGACGGCTGCCTATCTGGTTTCCATTGATCGCGTCGCAAAAAGCTATAAAGCAAAGGGGCTTTAGGAAATTGGGCAAACCTGCGGCAGAGACCGTACAACTTTAACGAATTGCCTCATTTGCACCCAAACAACGACAAGATGATGTTGTTAATCTTTCGGGATGAATACCGAGAGGTGCAGAGATGCGACCCAAAACAGAAACTTCGAACCCGCGCCTGAAAGAGCGCCTTGCTGACCTTCAGTTGCGCATGCGCGGGTTCCGCGCTGACGAGGATGGATCGACGACCGTTGAATCAGTTCTTTGGTTGCCGGTCTTCCTTGTCTTCTTCGTTTTGATCGCTGACGTCTCGTTCGTATTTCATCGGCAATCTCAAATGCTTCGCGCCGTTCAAGATGGCAACCGGGCCCTGTCCGTTGGCCGTCTGTCGAGCACGGACGAAGTTGAAACATTCATCGAGAACCGTCTGGCGAGCATGACCAACTCGGCAGAGGTCTCCACGCAACTCGCGACAGGTGTGATCCACACCGAGGTTCGCGTTCCGGTCGAACACCTAACGGCGGTGGGTATGTTCGATTTTCTGGCCCAGTTCGACGTGGGCGTCACCAGTCAGCAATTCATCGAATATTGAGGTGCAACATGCTTCGTTTCCTGAATAAATCCCGCCAGAGCCTGACCCGCCTTCGCAAAGAAGAAGGCGGCGCAATCACGCTTCTCAATCTCTACCTGATGATTGGTATGGCGCTGATGGGCGGCCTCGCGGTGGATGTTGCGCATCTGGTGGCCACACGGACCAAACTGCAAATGACGGCCGATCTCGCGGCCCATGCAGCGCTCTATACACGTGATTCTGCTTCGGCGTCCGAAGCGCGCGACGCGGCTCTGCAAGTCATTGAAGCCAGCATGCCGGCAGATATTTATGGCACTGTCATCACCGCTGAAGACATTATGTTTGGCGACTATACCTACGGTAAGGACGAATTTGTAGTTGATGAAGACAGCCGGACCGCGGTTCTGGTTAATGCGGGACGCTACGCAGAACGCCAGAACTCTGTCGGAAGCTTCCTGCTGCAATTCGCCGGCTTTGACGATTGGGATCTGGCTTCTCAGGCGGTTTTCGTCACCTTCCGTCCTGCTTGCCTGCGCGAAGGTTTCGTCGGGCAAGGCGTTGTGGACCTGCAGTCGAACAACGGGTTCTCGAACGGCTTCTGCGTCCACTCCAACACACACGTGTCACTCAATTCGAACAACACCTTTGCGGCCGGTACTGTGGTCTCCATGCCCGACCTCGACGATCTGGACCTGCCAAAGTCGGGGTTCGAGACGAACGAAGGCCTTGAGACGGCTCTGCGCGAGGGGCGCATGCACCTTCGTGTCTTGAACCAGTTGGACGAGATCTATCAGAACATTCTGGTGTTCGGGTCCGAGCACAATCCTGACTACATCGTCGATTCTACGGTTTATCAGCCGAACGGTTCAAGATTTTCTGCCTCGGATTTCATTCCAGGCCGGATGTACTACTTCAACTGCAGCAACCGGATCACGCTGGACGGCCACAATGGCCCCTTCACGAACATTGTCATCGTAGCGGAATGTCCCATCAAGTTCGGATCGGGTGTCGTTCTTCAGGACGTGCGCATGCTGACAACTTCGACGCGCAACGATTCCTTCAAGGCCGTTTCCGGCATGCAGATCGGTCGGGATGACAACTGTGCGGACGGTGGCGGTGCCCAGCTGATTACCTTTGGCGGAATGCGTTTCCCGGCAGATTTGCAACTCTATGGCGCGCAGCTGATCGCCGAAGGCAACATTCAGTTTGCCGCCAACGCAAACGGCATTCAGGGCGCATCCCTGATCGCAGGCGAATGGATTGAAGGCACGTCCAACATGGAAATGGCCTTCTGCGGCACCGGCATGGAAAACAA
>JAHDFG010000056.1:0-3671 GCA_020628265.1 Pseudooctadecabacter sp.
CGCGCGGCGGGGGCTGTGGATACGGTCATCACCAACGCGCTGATCGTGGATTACACCGGCGTCTATAAGGCTGATGTGGGCCTGAAGGACGGACGCATTGCCAAGATTGGCAAGGCGGGTAACCCTGACACCCAGCCCGGCGTCGATATCATCATCGGACCAGGGACGGAGGCCATTGCCGGTGAAGGCAAGATCCTGACCGCCGGTGGCTTTGACAGCCACATCCACTTTATCTGTCCGCAACAGATTGAAGATGCCTTGCATTCGGGTCTGACGACTATGTTGGGCGGCGGCACGGGGCCCGCGCACGGGACGTTGGCGACGACCGTGACCCCTGGCCCCTGGCACATCGGACGGATGTTGCAGGCCGCTGATGCGTTTCCGATGAACCTTGCCTTTGCGGGCAAAGGTAATGCGAGTGTTCCAGCGGCGTTGGAAGAACAAATCCTCGGCGGGGCCTGTGCGCTGAAGCTGCATGAAGATTGGGGCACCACGCCTGCGGCGATTGATTGCTGTCTCGGCGTGGCGGACGCTTGGGACATTCAGGTGATGATCCATACGGATACGCTGAACGAGAGCGGCTTCGTTGAGAACACGGTCGCGGCCATGAAAGGCCGCACGATCCATGCCTTCCATACCGAGGGCGCGGGGGGCGGTCACGCGCCTGACATCATCAAGATTTGCGGCGATGCCAATGTGCTGCCCTCATCCACCAACCCGACGCGGCCCTTTACGGTCAACACGCTCGAGGAACATCTGGACATGTTGATGGTGTGTCACCACCTCGACAAATCCATCCCCGAGGACGTGGCCTTTGCCGAAAGCCGCATCCGGCGGGAAACGATTGCGGCGGAAGACATACTGCACGATATGGGCGCGTTTTCGATCATTGCGTCCGACAGTCAGGCCATGGGACGCGTGGGTGAGGTTCTGATCCGCACATGGCAGACCGCCGACAAGATGAAGAAGCAGCGCGGGTCGCTGCCTGAGGAAACTGGCGACAACGACAATTTCCGCGTCCGGCGCTATATCGCGAAATACACGATCAACCCCGCGATTGCCCACGGCATTTCCCATGAGATCGGGTCGATCGAGGAAGGCAAGCGCGCTGATCTGGTGCTGTGGAACCCTGCGTTCTTTGGCGTGAAGCCGGAGATGGTCTTGCTGGGTGGAACGATCGTCTGTGCGCAGATGGGCGACCCGAACGCGTCGATCCCGACGCCCCAGCCGGTCTATTCGCGCCCCATGTTCGGGGCGTATGGCCGGTCGGTTGAGAATTCGGCGGTGACGTTTGTGTCTGCGGCGGCTCAAGATGCGGGGATCGGTGAGACATGGGGTTTGGCCAAGCAGACGCTGGCTGTGAAGAACACCCGCGGGATCGGGAAGAAGGACCTGAAGCTGAACGATGCCTTGCCACAGGTCGAGGTGAACCCCGAGACCTATGAGGTTCGCGCGGATGGTGAGTTGCTGACATGTCAGCCCGCAGATGTGCTGCCCATGGCGCAGCGGTATTTCCTGTTCTGATTACGCTATGCTGACTGCGCAAACCTATCACGGACACAGTCACGGAACGCCCGTGGATCATGTCTTGCTGACCTATGAGGACCGCTTTTTGCGGCGCAAGGTCTTAACGCTTGCCTCCGGTGCCAAGCTGCGCGTTGATCTTCCCCAGACCACGTCGCTAGATCATGGCGGCGTGCTGATTACCGATGCGGGCGATGAAGTGGCCATCAGGGCCGCTGAAGAGCCTTTGTTGGAGGTCACCGGTGAGCGCCTGCATCGCATCGCGTGGCACATCGGTAACCGGCACACGCCCTGTCAGATCGAAGACAACCGGCTGCTTATCCAGCGGGACCACGTCATGGCGGATATGCTCGTGCGGATTGGGGCGCAGGTCCGTGAGATTGTGGAACCCTTCACACCCGAAGGCGGCGCCTACGGGCATGGGCGCACCCATGGGCATTCTCATTCGGACATTCATGGCAACGGGCACGATCACAGCCATGACCACTGAGGCCCCCACACAAGCGCAGCTGCTGACGCTGGCGCAATGGTTTTCGCCCAGTTTCCCCGTGGGCGCATTCAGCTATTCCCATGGGCTGGAATGGGCGATTGAGGCAGGGGAGGTTTGCGACGCCAATACCCTGACAGCGTGGGTAAGTGATGTGCTGGACCACGGCAGTGGCCGCTCGGATGCGCTGTTTCTGGCGGCCACGTACGACGGGCAGGACCTGACCGAATTAAATGCCATCGCGCGGGCCTTTGCCCCCTCAAAAGAACGCGCGTTTGAGAGTGCCGAGCAGGGCCGTGCCTTCGCCGCTGCGGTCGGCTCGATCTGGGGCACCTTGCCCCATGAACTGATGTATCCGGTCGCGGTTGGTGCTGCCGCCAAGGCCGCTGCATTGCCGCTCAAAGCCACCTCCGCCATGTACCTGCACGCTTTCGTCGCTAATCTCGCAGCGGTGGGAATGCGGTTGATCCCTCTTGGCCAGACCGATGGTCAGACGTTGATCAACGACCTTGCCCCGCTGTGCGAGACGATTGCCGAGGAAACCCAGTCGGGCGATCTGGACCAGCTTAGCGGCACAACCTTCCTGGCCGATATCGCCTCCATGAAACACGAAACACAATATTCGAGGACCTTCCGCACATGACCCAGATGAACGGCCCTTTGCGCGTTGGGATCGGCGGCCCCGTGGGCGCGGGTAAGACCACCCTGACCGCGGCCTTGTCCGAGAAGATCAAGGGCGATCATTCCATCGGGGTGATCACCAATGACATCTACACTCAAGAGGACGCCGAAGCCCTGATGCGGATGCAGATCCTGCCGCAGGACCGGATCATCGGGGTGGAGACGGGGGGCTGTCCGCATACGGCGATCCGTGAGGATGCCTCGATCAACCTCGGCGCTGTGGCGCAGATGGTGGACCGGCACCCTGATGTGGAGGTCGTGTTGATCGAAAGTGGCGGGGATAATCTGTCCGCCACCTTTAGCCCTGAACTGGCAGACCTCACGATCTATGTGATTGACGTCGCAGCAGGAGAGGAAATCCCCCGCAAGGGCGGGCCTGCGATCACCCGTTCGGATATTCTTGTCATCAACAAGACGGACCTAGCGCCCTACGTCGGGGCTGATTTGTCGGTGATGGAACGGGATGCTGCAAAGATGCGTGGCGACCGTCCGTTTGTCTTCACCCAGCTGAAGACACGCCAGGGCGTGGATGACGTCTGGTCGCTGGTTCGGGAGATCGGCGGCATCGGATAGCGCGAACGCCCCTTGTGGTGGCGCGCCAAAGCGACCTAGGGTCCGGCGTTATGACAACGGCTTTGCGCATACCGACACGGCGGGCGGCCTCTTTTTGGGCGGCGGGCTTTATGCTGTTGGGCGCCTGTGTTGCAGCCTATCTCGCACTCAGCGCGCTGTTCATCAGCCAGCGGGCACAGGAAACACCGCAACAAGCCGCGGCCTATGCGGGTGCCATTGATGATGCCTTGGGGCGTCTTGCACATTTGCCCTTTGTTCTGGCGATTGATCCGGTGGTGCTGGATGCAGTTCAGGGGCAGGGGACGGCTGACTTCAACGCTGTGCTGGCGGATGTGGCCGAACGATCGGGTGCCGAATTTGTCTATCTGATGGACACGAATGGGCTGACCATCGCGTCCTCCAATTA
>JAHDFG010000056.1:3771-6708 GCA_020628265.1 Pseudooctadecabacter sp.
CCGAATTTGTCTATCTGATGGACACGAATGGGCTGACCATCGCGTCCTCCAATTACGAAAGCCCCGACAGTCTGATCGGCAACAGCTACCGGTTCCGGCCCTATTTCCGCGATGCGATGGCAGGGCGGACCGGGCGGTTTTATGCGGTGGGTGTGACGACCGGCAGGCCCGGTTACTTTATCTCGGAAGCTGTGCGGGATGCAGCGGGGACCATACGGGGCGTTGTGGTCGTCAAGGTCGGCGTTTCGGACCTGACGCGCGCGCTGCCGCAAAGTGGTGACCTTGTGTTGGTCACCAATCGGCAAGGGGTTGTGCTGGCCAGTACCGCGCCTGCGCTCGCCTATGGAACCTTGGCGCCCTTGACGGACGGTGCATTGTCGACGTTGCGCGAACAGCAGCAATTCGGAAACCAGACCCTGTCCCCGCTGGATTGGCGGGAGACCGCCCCGCGCCGCGTGAGTCTTGATGGAACCGCCTATGTCTGGACGCAGGCGGATTTGGCGCAGGAAGATTGGACGCTGCATTTGCTGTCTGATCTTGGGGATATGCGGCGTGAGGCGCTTTTGTGGGTGGCGATTGGTCTGACCTTTGTTCTGGCCCTTGTGATTGCCAGCACCGTGTTCCGTGCGTCGCGGTTGCGGCGTGCCCTGACCCTGTCCGATGAGGCGCGCCGCCAGTTGGAGCAAGAGATCGAGGATCGTCGCATCGCGGAGGCCAAGCTGGAGACCGCGCGGGTCGAACTGGCCCGCAAGAACCAGTTGGCCGCATTGGGCCAGTTGTCCGCGTCGATCACCCATGAATTGGGCCAGCCCATCTCGGCCATGCGAAACTATCTTGCCGCCGAAGAGATCGCGGCAGATGCCTTGCCCGGTCAGTTGAACCCGCAATTGAGCGGGCTGGCGGACCGGATGCAGGGTATTCTGGATCAACTGCGGTCCTTTGGTCGTGTCGGGGGCGATGGAGCAGGACCGTTTGACGCAAGCGAAGCGATTGGCGATGCCGTCCAACTGGTCCGGCACACGGCGAAGGAGGCCGGCGTTGCCTTATCAGCCGAAATTGAGGCGCAGGCGCTGGTTCTGTCGGGGCAGGCAAACCGTTTCGAGCAGGTGATCGTCAACCTTTTGCGAAACGGCATTGATGCGGCAGGTGCGGGCGGGGCCGTCACTTTGCTGGCGCGGGAAGAGGACGACAGCGTCCTGATCGAGGTCCGTGACACCGGTGCAGGGATCGGAGCATTGACCATGGATGCCCTGCGCGAGCCCTTCTTTACGACCAAACCGTCGGGGCAGGGCATGGGCCTGGGTCTTGCGATTTCGGCTCAGATCGTCAACGAGATGGGCGGAGAAATGACCGCCGAAAACGGCGCGGACGGCGGAGCGGTTTTTGCGATCCGCTTCCCAACTGGAGACCAGACAGGTGAGTGAACAGCTGAAAGCCATTGTCATTGATGACGACGCCGAGATGCGCCAGTCCCTGTCCGTGCTGCTGGATCGCGCGGGCTGGGCGGTCGAGACCTTCGCCAAGGCGCGTACCGTCCTTGACCGGCTTGAGGCTCTGGCCCCCGATGTCATTCTGTCGGACGTGCGGATGGCAGGCATGTCGGGCTTGGATGTGCTGGACGCTTTGGCTGATCGCTATGCGCCGCCGCTTATCCTGATTTCCGCCCATGGGGACATCCAGATGGCGGTCGAGGCGATGCAGAAAGGGGCCTACAGCTTCCTTGAAAAACCGTTCGAGCCGCGCCGCCTGCTGACGATCCTGAAACATGCCGCCGAACAACACCGGTTGTCTGACATGGCCACGCGGATGCGGGAACAGCTTGGCGCTCTGTCGGGGCTGGACCGCGTGCTGTTGGGTGCAGACGGACGGATTGCGGACCTCAAAGACAAGGCGCTTGATCTGGCGATGGCCGGTGGGCCGGTCCTGATCACGGGGGAGACAGGGACGGGGAAGGAGTTGCTGGCCAAGGCCTTGCACCGCTTGGGCCCACGGCGCGACGGGGCTTTTGTGGCCGTGAATTGCGCGACGCTCTCGCCCGACAGGTTTGCAGAACAGATCTTCGGGGATACCAAGGCGCTGCGAGGGCATTTCCGTAAGGCCGATGGCGGTACGCTCTTTCTGGACGAAGTCGGGGCCTGCCCGTTGGACGTGCAGGCCCAACTGTTGCGCGCGCTTGAGACGGGCGAGGTCCAGCCGGTCGGCTCGGACGAGGATATCGCAACGAACGTGCGGGTCATCGCAGCCACGAATGAGGATCTGGATGCGGCGGTGCAATCCGGCGCGTTCCGGTCGGATTTCCTGTTCCGCCTCAATACCTTTGCGGTCCATCTGCCGCGGTTGGCGGATCGCGGGGAAGACGTGGTGATGCTCTATGACCATTTCGTTCGGATGCTGTCGGAAACCTATGAAATCGCGGCCCCCGAACTGACAGCAGAAGATGCAGCCGCCTTGCTGGCGCATGACTGGCCCGGCAACGTGCGGGAATTGCGGCACGTGGCGGAACGCCGTGTGCTGGCGGCACGGCGGGGGACAGGATCCGTCGCAGATGCATTGTCCATGGATGACCTGACAGATGACGTGCCCGCCACCCTGCGAGAGGCCGTCGCACGGTTCGAACGCACACTCATCGGTCAATCCGTGCGCGCCCACAACGGCCGGATGGATGCCGTGGCCGAGGCCTTGGGTATTGGCCGCCGGACCCTGAACGAAAAGATCGTGAAGCTGGGTTTGGACAAGGACAGCCTGCTCGACGAATAGGGTCTGCGGGTTTCCGCAGGGGAGTTTGGCTGGCCCCTGCGGATTGCTTCATATGGCGACGTCAAGAATTTGCGCTATGATTCCTCTACGGCAACCCGTGTGGTCGCCGATTATGGGAGGAAAACATGAAATACCTTACTTCTGCCGTTCTGGCGGCAACGATGGCTGTGTCCGGCGCTA
>JAHDFG010000056.1:6808-10401 GCA_020628265.1 Pseudooctadecabacter sp.
ATGAAATACCTTACTTCTGCCGTTCTGGCGGCAACGATGGCTGTGTCCGGCGCTACGGGCGTTGCGGCGCAGGATGATGACGTCACCTATGTGCTGGCAACGGCATCCACGGGTGGAACCTATTACCCTGTGGGCGTGGCGCTTGCGACGCTGGTGAAGGTCCGGCTTGAGCCCAGCATGGGCATGGGCATGGCGGCGATCAGCTCTGCCGGGTCCGGCGAAAACGTGCGCCTGATCCGCGAAGGCGAAGCGCAGTTCGGCATCATGCAGGGCCTGTTTGGCTACTATGCCGCAACGGGCACCGGCCCACTTGAAGAGGTCGGCCCGCAGGAGAACCTGCGCTCCGTCACGATGCTGTGGCAGAACGTCGAACACTTTGTTGTGGCCTCTGACGCGGCCGGCGATGGCACCATGTCCGCCATGGAGGCGCTGAAGGGTGAGGCCATGGCGCTGGGTCGCCAGAACTCCGGCACCATCGGGTCCAACCGCACCATTCTGGGCGGTTTCGGCATCGACATCGAAAACGACTACGAACTGGTCTTCGGCGGTTACGGCCCATCGGCCGAGGCGCTGCAGAACGGTCAGGTCAAGGGCATCGGCACGCCGGCGGGTGTTCCAGTGGGTGCTGTCAGCCAGCTGATGGCAGCTGCCGGTGACAGTGTCACCATGCTGAACTTCACCGAAGAGCAGATGGCGACTGCCGACGGGGGCCGTGGCCTCTGGACGCCTTACACCATTCCGGCGGGCACTTACCCTGGTCAGGACGCGGACGTGCAGACCATCGCACAGCCCAACTTCCTTGCGACCTCTGCCGATCTGCCGGACGAGCATGTCTATGCGCTGACTAAGGCGATCTATGAAAACCTGCCGTTCCTGCAGGCCATTCACCCCGCCACCAAGGCCATGAGCATCGAGGCTGCTATCGCAGGCCTGCCGCTGCCGCTGCACCCTGGTGCCGCCCAGTACTATCAGGAAATCGGGATCGAAATCCCTGAGAACCTGATCGCTCAATAACCCAAGAAAACCACCTTCGGCCCGCCCCAACCGGCGGGCCGATTGCCATATCGGGGGAGGCCGCAATGTCGGACCAGGGGACATCTGCGCAACAGGACGCGTCTGAGAGCGTCGACACTACAGTCATGCGAGAATTTGACGGGCTGACGGGGACGATCCTGTCTGTGATCTGCTTCCTGATCGCATTCGGCCACCTTTATGTGGCATTCGATCCGGTCCTGTCGGAGTTGGAACGCAACGCATATCACTTTGCAGGCTTCGCTGCCCTTGCAGCTGTCTACTATCCGATGTGGCGCACGCGCGGGGGGCAGGCCCCCTTGGCGCTTGATTTGATCTTCGGGCTAGCCATTGCGGCCTCTGCGGTCTGGCTCGCCGCTGCCGAGAACGCCATCTACGACCGCGGCGTCAAATTCGCCACGATGGACTGGATCGCGGCCAGCATCTGTATCATCGGCGCGGTTGAGCTGACCCGTCGCCTGACTGGCCTTATCATTCCGACCCTTATCGTCTTGGCCCTGACCTATGTGGCCTTCTGGGGCAAGTTCGTGGGGGGCGTCTTTGCCTTTCCCGGCCTGACGGTCGAAACAGTCGCCTTCCGGTCGATCTTTGGCGATGACGCGATGTTTGGGACCATTGCCCGAATATCCTCGACCACAGTGTTCCTATTCATCATCTTCGGCGCGTTTCTGCTGCGGTCCGGTGCAGGGGAGTTCGTGATCAACCTTGCGCGGGCTATCGCGGGCAAGATGGTTGGCGGACCGGGTATTGTGGCGATCATCGCCTCTGGCCTGACGGGCACGATTTCCGGTTCTGCTGTGGCCAACACGGCCTCGACTGGCGTGATCACCATCCCGCTGATGAAACGCGCGGGCTTTCAGCCGAAATTTGCAGGCGGGGTCGAGGCCGCAGCCTCAACCGGTGGGCAGTTGATGCCACCGATCATGGGGGCAGGGGCCTTCGTGATGGCGAGCTTTACGCAAATTCCGTACGAGCACATCGTGGCCGTCGCGGCATTGCCGGCGCTCATGTATTTTCTGTCCGTGGCCTTCTTCGTGCGCATCGAGGCGCGGCGTCACAACCTGCCGCCCATGCCGTCCGAGGGCCAGACATTGGGCCGCGCTTTCCGCGACGGCGGAGCGTCCTTTGTGATCCCGATTTCCGTGCTGATCGGCCTGTTGGTGTCGGGCTTTACCCCGACCTATGCGGCGGTCTTTGGCATTGCTGCGGTCATCGCTTCAAGCTGGCTGACGAAAACGCCGATGGGACCGAAGGCGGTGTTCGAGGCCTTCGTGATGGGCACGAAGGGTATGATCCTGACAGCTGTGTTGCTGTGTGCCGTGGGTTTGATCGTCAACGTGATTGCGACGGCGGGCGTGGGCAACACGTTCAGCCTGATGATCTCAAGCTGGTCGGGCGGCAACATCTTGATCGCCATCATCCTTGTGGCGCTGGCGTCCTTGATCCTTGGCATGGGGTTGCCTGTGACGGCGGCCTATATCGTGCTGGCGACGCTGTCGGCCCCTGCGCTGGCAGGGATGATTTCGGATGCCTTTGTGATCGGCCAGCTGGCGGCTGGGACGCTGAACGATCAGGCCATGGCAATCCTGATGTTCGGTGTGCCGGAACAAGCGGGTCTGCTGGCGGGTGACGTGGCCTACGCGGATGCCAAGGCGCTGGTGCGCAGCCTGCCTTTGGAAATCGCAGGGCCGCTGCGTGATCTGACGGTCCCGACCGAGGTGTCTATGGCGGCGATCCTGTCGGCCCATATGATCATCTTCTGGCTCTCTCAGGACAGCAACGTGACACCGCCCGTCGCATTGGCGGCCTTCACGGCGGCGGCGATTGCGAAGGCACCGGCGATGGCCACGGGCGTTGCCTCGTGGAAGCTGGCCAAGGGGCTTTACATCGTGCCGGTGCTTTTTGCCTACACGCCGCTGTTGTCGGGCGATTGGCCCGCCATGATCCGCGTCTTTGTCTTTGGCGTCATCGGTATCTACGCCCTGTCCGCTGCGCTGCAGGGCTGCATGGAAAGGCCCTTTGGCTGGGTGATGCGTGGGCTTTGCGCTGTGGCAGGTGTGGCGGCTGTCTGGCCGGATGCCATTGCGATCAACATCGCAGGCGCTGCGGCTGTCATTGCCCTTTTGCTGTGGAACATGCGCGCGCTGCGGGTTCACGGGCCTGTCCCTGTCTGATAGGTATCGCCTATCGAAAGGGTGATCCATGATCGACAAATTGGAAATGTTCATCGCGCTCGCGCGGGAAGAGCACTTTGGCCGTGCGGCAGAAGCCCAAGGCGTCACCCAGCCTACGCTGTCTGCGGCGATCAAACAGCTTGAGGATCAGTTGGGCGTCATGCTCGTCTGGCGGGGGTCGCGGTATCGCGGCCTTACGCCCGAAGGCCAACGCGCGCTGGACTGGGCGCGGCGCATCGTAGGCGATGCGCGGTCCCTGAAACAGGAGATGCGCGCCGCGCGTGAGGGGCTGTCCGGCGATTTGCGCCTTGCGGCAATTCCTACGGCGTTGACCATGGTCTCGGACCTGACTGCAGGTTTCACCGAAGCCCACCCGAACGTGCGTTT
>JAHDFG010000057.1 GCA_020628265.1 Pseudooctadecabacter sp.
TGCGATAAGCCATGGCGCATTGTTCGGCGTCGACCATGAACTTGGCCACGGAACAGTGCATCCCCGCCTCGTTCCAGCCGGCGGAATGCCAGATGTAATTGGCCCCCGCATGCATGACCGCCGACAGGGTCGTCGCACTTTCATAGCCCGCTTGGGCGTCCAGCGTTTTGGCGCCGCCCAACGTGTTCGACGTGCGCCATGGCACGCCATAAAACCGCGCCATCTGGCCGATCATGAAGTTCATCAGGCTGATTTCCGGCGTGCCTGCCATGGGAGCTCCGGATTTCATCGACACCGTCGACAGGTAGTGGCCGTAAATGGCAGGGCAGCCGCGGCGGATCACTTGGGTGTAGGCCAGCGCGCTCAACGCCTCGGCGTTCAACTGTGCCACGGTTGCAGGCACGGAGGCCGGCGTGTTGGCCCCGCCCAAGACGAAGGGCGAACAGAGCACCGGCTGGTTCCGCCTGCAAAACGCCCGCATCGCGCCCAACATCGTCTCATCCCAAACGAGCGGCGAATTACCGTTGCAATTGCCGGTGGTGACGGGGTTCTCCTCCATAAACGCATCCCCAAACAGGATCGCGCACATGTCCATGACGTCTTCGGCGTTCTTGGGCGAGGTCGTCATCCCCATGAAGGTCTTGTCCGAATACTTCATCGACGAATAGGTGATCCGCAGATGCCGCTGGCTGATCGGGTGATCGTAAGGTTCCACGATGTGATGAGCCGAGGAATGCATCGCCGGCAGCATGTGGCTGAGCTTGTGAAACATCGCCAGATCATCGAGCGTGGGGTTCCGGCGCACGTCATCAAGGTCGCGCAGATAGGGCGCGCCGGTCATGGGCACAAAGATCGAATGGGGGCCGCCAAGGCGGACGTTGTTGGCCGGATTGCGGGCCGCATAAGTGAAATCCGACGGGATCGTCGCGATCAGGTCGCGCACAAGGCCGCGGTCCAGATAGACCATCTCGTCTTCGACCTTGGCCCCTGCCGCCTTCCAGTCGTCCAGCGCGATGGGATCACGGAACTGGACACCCACGTTCTCCAGAATATCCATCGACGCCGCGTCGATCTGTTCAACCTGCGCGCCGTCCATGACTTCGCACAGCGGGAGGGCGCGGGTCAGGCCGGGCAGCATGGTGAAATCGTGGGCCGACCGGATGGCCCGTCGTGACGCGCGGCCCCCTGAACGGCTGCGGGCGGGACGGCTTGCGGTGGATGCAGTGTCGGACATGGGCGGTGCCTTCGGTGGTGTCAGCCCGAACGTGGCACACACTGCCGCCAATCGCGTAACGATTTCCGAAGTCCTGTTGCAGGATGCGACGTCAGAGGAACCGCAGCCGGTGTTTCTGAAGCAGGTCCACCAGCATCTTCTTGGCGTGCTGGCGGTGCATCTTGTGGGTCGAACGTGCCAGCTCGGGGTCACCATCACGGATCGCCTGATAGACGACGCGATGGTCCGCATTGGACTTAGTCGGCAAGGGGCGCATGAAGAGTGTCGTGCTCCGCGCGCGCCGGACCTGATCGGACATCATTGAGACGATGGCCTCGATCCGGCTGTTGCCACCCAACACGACCAGTTCTTTGTGGAACCGGTCATCCGCATCGGCCCATGCGTCCAGATCTTCCTTCAGGATGGCCGCGTCCATATCGTCAATGGCTTGCGCCAACCGCGACAGGTCTTCCGTGCTGTGGCCCGCTTCGGCAGCCCGTTCGGCGGCGTGGCTCTCCAACTCGGTCAACACGTCATAGATTTCGTTCATGTCGTCAGGCGACAGCGGCAGGATACGCACGCCTTTGCGGGGGCGCATTTCGAGCAGCCCCTGACTTTCAAGGGTCAGCACCGCTTCGCGGACAGGCGTTCGGGACATCTCAAGCAGATCGGCCAGTTCGGATTCAAGGTGATCGGACCCTGCAGACAACTCCCCTGAAAATATTTTTGCGCGCAGCTCGTTCAGCGCCCGCTGCGAATTGGAAAGGGATTTGTTGGTCATGGGTCGGCTCTCCTACAAGATGACCTTAGTGCCGGTTGCGGCAGAAGAATAGATCGCCTCCTCGATGGTTTCGACCGCCAGATAGTCAGCGGCCTCATTTTCCAGCGGCGTCCCGTCCAGAATGCCGGCAACGACATGGCTTTGTAGCGCGTGGACACAATCCCCGCCAAAGCCGTCCCAAGTGTCGGCGGGCAAGATGCACCGGCTTTCCATAGCCCCGAACGCCCGCAGCCAGACAGAACCATCGCCCTTCAATTCAATCGATCCCTTTGTCCCCTCGATCAGGGCCTCACCCATGGTGCGACGCAGATTGTCGGCCTCATGGTCAAGATGGCGGTTCCCATCAAAGATCGCACGCACACCGTTTTCGTGTTCGAACAGGATCAGCCCCGCATCCTCGCCCGCGATGTCGGGGTTCATCTGGCGCAGGTCCGCGTAGACAGACAGCGGATTGCCCAGCAGATACCGGAAGGTGTCCACCCAGTGCACGGCGGTCTCATGGACCAGAAAACGCTCCATCTGTTGAAAGTAGGGTTGCCGATCAAGATAGGCGCGTGGCCCCTGCCCGTCGCCGGGACGCATACGGAACGTGACCTGATGCAAGTCTCCGAGATCGCCGCGATCTAACACGTCCTTGATGGTACGGTACCAAGGCTGGAACCTGAAGTTTTCATGCACGACGATTGTAGCACCAGCAAGCTCTGCCTCGGCCGTGATATCCCTTGCCTCTGCCAGATCAACGCAGAACGGTTTTTGACAGATGATCCATTTGATCCCCAAAGCGAGGGCCGTGCGAATAGCCTCCGCGTGGGCCACGGGGGGCAGGATCACGTCCAACAGATCGGGTGATTGTTCTGCGATCATTTTGGACAGGTCATCATAGGCCGGAAGGCCCGTGGCCTCGGCCTTGTCGATGTCGCGATTGCAGGATCCGACCAGCTGCACACGGTCCATCCGCGCCCAGCTGCCATAGTGAAACTGACTGAAATATCCCGCGCCCATACAGGCAACGCGCAGTGTCTCTTGCTGGGTCATGCGACGATCAACACCTTGATTTTATGACGAATACCGCATGCAGCGAACATCGCAGTCGTGAGTGTGTCGGTCATGCATCTGTCCCCGTGCGCCCGTTTTTACCTTGCCAACTTTGTTCGTAAACGAAAAGTTGACAAAGCATTTTTTAATGCATACGCAATGAAATGCAACAATGAATGTGCGTCTAGGGAGGACCCATTATGACAACGAAACTGACCAAACTTGCGGCGATTGCTGCACTGGCGACGGGGCTGGGAACAGCTGCTGTCGCGCAGGACTATCCGTTCCGCGACATCACGACAGCCGTCGTCTGGGGCGCCGGTGGTGGCACCGACAGCATCAACCGCATGATCATGGCCGAGATGGAAAAGCACCTGCCTGTGTCCATCAACGTCATCAACCAGACCGGCGGCGTCGCTGGCTCCAATGGCATGGTTTACGTGCAGAACCAACCCGATGATGGCTACACCCTCGTTGGTCTGTCCGAATCCAACGTGACCGCAGCCGTTCAGGGCGGTTGGGACCAGAAATTCGACTTCTGGTATCCGTTCATCGTGGGTGGCTCACCCGACCTGATCTCGGTCCCGGCAAACAGCCCCTATAATACGCTGGAAGAGCTGGTCGACGCGGCCAAAGCGGCCCCCGGCACCATTCCGGCGGCTGCCTCCGGTGCGGGCTCCATCCACCACCTGAACCTGCTGGCCATCCAGAACGGTGCGGACGCCGAATTCCTGTTCGTGCCCTATCAGGGCTCTGCGCCCGGTCAGGAAGCCGCCATCGCGGGCGAGGTTCAGCTGGTCGTGACATCGCTGGCCGAACAGGCCGCATTGATCGAAGGTGGGCAGCTGAAGCCGCTGGCGATGCTGACACCGGACAGCGCCGACATCGCAGGCATGACCGTGCCATCTGCCTTCGACATCTATGACGGTCTGGACCAGTACCTGCCGCTGATGCAGGCGATCGGCTTTGCCGTGCATGACAGCGCCTCCGATGACGTCAAATCCGCCCTTGGTGCTGCGTTCGAACAGGCGATTGCCTCTGACGTCGTGGCCGAATGGGCCGATGCGAACAACTACGCGGTCAGCGGTGCCTACGGCGAAGAGGCGCAGGCCATCTTCACGACGCTGGAAAGCAACTTTGCCTACACCCTGCAGGAACTGGGCGCGACGACTGTCGATCCGGCCAGCCTTGGTATCGAGCGCCCCTAATCGGGCTCACGCGATGACATGGAAGGGCGCGGGTTAAGGCCTGCGCCCTTCTTCCTTAAAACATACTTGAAAAGGGCTCTGTGATGGATACCGGACCATCGGACAAAGACCTGCAAATCCTGCGCGCACGGGACTTCTGGGGCGCAGTGGTGTTGATGGCTTTGTCTGTTTTCTTTCTTTGGCGCACGATGGACATCCCCCTGTGGGGCGGCAACCGCGCGGGCGTCAGCACGGCAGACTGGTACAACTCGGCGGCGATTGTCCCCTTGGGCATCTTCACGGGCCTCTTTGTTCTGTCCACGATCCTGCTGATCATTTCGATCCGTGCAGGCGGGGCGCGTCATGCCATGACCGCAGCCGGCATTGCTTGGAACGGCGACGAAGCCCTGCGGTTCTCGACCATCGGGGTCATCCTGTTTTTCTATATCGCGGGCCTCGTGCCGCGCGTGGATTTCGTTTTGTGCAGCGGCCTGCTGATCACCGCGTTGACGTTCGGCTACCACGGCGGCCACCGCGACCGGATGGTGCTGTCGGCGGCCGCTCTGGCCATCCCCGGGGCCTACGCTTTGATCCGCCATTTGCCCCAATCGCGTTGGGGCGCGCATGACGACGATTGGGTCACATTGGCCGTCTGGATCGCGCTGACCGTTTACGTGTTGGCAAAGGCCAAAGGCGACCGCGTGCTCAAGGCGGTGCCGATCATCGCCCTTGTCGCCCCCGTCATTCTGGTCTGCGCCATGGCCTTCGGGTTCCGGCAGAACGTCCCCAACCGCGGCGGACTTTTGTTCAAGCAGATCGAGTACCACTACTACGTCACCATCCGCCCGCTTTGGAGAGACTGAGATGGAATTTGTCCTTTCCCAACTTGCAGGTTTCGGCGGGGCGTTCGTTGCCCTTGTTGCGGACCCTCTGACCTATGCCTACCTGATCGTGTCCGTCTTTCTGGGCATCACGTTCGGCGCACTACCGGGGCTGACGGCGACCTTGGCTGTTACGATCCTGACAGGGTTCTTTGGCAACAAGATCCCGCTGGATTACTCGCTCATCGCCCTGCTTGGCGCCTATGTGGGTGCAATCTACGGCGGCTCGTACCCGTCGATCCTCCTCAACATCCCCGGCACGGCGGCCAGTGCGGCCACGGCGATGGACGGACACCCCTTGGCCAAGGCGGGCCGCGGAGGAGAGGCCTTGGGCCTCACCACCACCGCCAGCTTTATCGGCACGCTGATCGGCACAATCGCCCTGCTGGTCTTCGTCTGGTTGCTGCTGCTTTTGTCGCAAAACATCGCGAGCCCCGAAAAGGCCCTGCTGGCGTTGTTCGGCATCCTGCTGTCCGGCACACTGATGTCCGAAGACCTTGTGATCAAAGGCTGGATTGCGGGGCTGATCGGGTTGGCTATGGCCATGGTCGGCCTTGATCCGCTATTGTCCGAACCGCGCTACACCTTTGGCTGGTCCTATATGCTGTCCGGCTTTCAGGTCGTGCCCGTCCTGATGGGCGCTTTCGCGGTGCCGCAGATCATCGAAGGCATGCGCCACATGGAAATGGGCAAACTGGTGCAGCTCAAGGGGCGCATCCTCCCCAACCTTAAATCTGTCCGCCGCTACCTGCCCACCATCACCCGCTCCGGCGTGATCGGCACCGGTGTTGGCGCCCTACCCGGTGTGGGTGAGGATGTCGCCGGTTGGGTCAGCTACGGCGTCGGCAAAACCGTCAGCAAAGAAGGCGACAAGTTCGGCAAAGGATCGCTTGAGGGGCTGCTGTCGTCCGAGACGGCGAACAACGCCTGCATCGGCGGCGCTTTGATCCCGCTTCTGGTGCTGGGCATCCCTGGCTCTCCGCCCGCTGCCGCCCTAATGGGCGCGTTCAAGATCAACAACATCATCCCCGGCCCCACCATTGATCCGGAAATCATCCTGCGGGTCGTGGCGATCATGGTGCTGGCGTCCTTCACGATGTTCATCATGGGCCTCTTCACCGCCCGCATCTTCATCAAGATCCTGAAACTGCCGCAGGTGGTGTTCCTGCCCATCGTCATGGTCCTGACGACAATCGGTTCGTTCAGCGTCGGCGGTGGCATCAATGACCTCTACCTGATGCTCGGCGTGGGCTTTGCGGCCTATTTCCTCAATATGTTGAAGTTCCCAATTGCACCTCTAGTCATCGGCGTCATCCTCGGCGGGTTGTTTGACGAAACCTTCCGCAGGTCGCTGTTGATTTCGGGCGGGGATTTGACGACCTTTGCCTCAAGGCCCGTCGCGGCGGTGCTGTTGGCCCTCAATCTGGCCCTGATCATGAGCCAGATCCCCGCAATCAAACGGGCCTTTGGCCGGTTGCGCAGAAAGGTAATCTGATGTTCGCCGTTGTTGTGACTTTTGACATTAAACCAGACGCCATGGCGGACTTCCTGCCCGCCATGCACGAAAACGCGAAGACCTCGCTAGAGGTCGAGGAGGGCTGCCACCACTTCGACGTCTGCACCGACCCTGCCCGCCCGACCGAGGTGTTCCTCTATGAACTCTACACCGACGCAGCGGCCTTTGACGTCCACCTTGCCAGCGACCACTTCAAGGCCTTCGATGCAAAGGTCGGCCCCATGATCGCGGCCAAGGATGTCCGCACCTTCGCGCAGGTGACATCATGAGCGAATGGGAGGTCTACGCGATCAAATACGCCGATCGCAACGCGCGCACGCGGGCGGACAGTTTCATCTTTGATGACAACCACGATGCACCCCACGCCATGGATTACTTCATGTGGCTGCTGCGCCGCGGGGATGAGGTCATTCTGGTGGACACCGGCTACGACGACGATGAGGCTGCAGCCCGCGGGCGGCCCATCCGCCTTGACCCCGTGGCTGCCCTCGCGCCCTTTGGCATCGCGCCTGAGCAGGTGGACCACATCATCGTCACGCACCTGCATTACGATCACGCAGGCGGACTGCATCTGTTCCCCAATGCGACGCTCCATCTTCAGGCGGCGGAAATGGCCTATGCCACCGGACCCTGCATGTGCCACGACACGCTGCGGATGCCTTTTACCGCAGATCACATCTGCGAAACCGTCAAACGGCTCTATTCCGGCAAGGTGGTCTTCTACGATGGTGAGGCGCAGGTCTCCGAGGGCGTGACGGTGCATTGCATCGGCGGCCATTCCCGTGGCCTGCAATGCGTGCGGGTGCGCACAGGCGCGGGCTGGATGGCATTGGCCTCGGACGCGGCGCATTTCTACGAAAATCTGACCGCGCGCAAACCCTTCCCGATCGTCGTCGACCTACAGAATATGCTGGATGGCTTCGACACGCTGGAACGTCTGGCTTCGGCCCCGTCCCTGATTATTCCGGGCCACGATCCTTTGGTGCGCGAATACTTTCCAAAGGAGCGCGCGGACTACATTTTCCGGCTGGACGCAGGCCCCACGAAAACCGTCCCGTCCTAAGTCGGGCGGAGGCGCCCGTCAGCGACAGATTTGCCGAAAACGTCAGACGTCCCATTCAACATCGAATTGCGTCACCAGACGGGTCACATCAGCCTCTGACAAACCGCGCGGGTGCATTCCGCGCGTCATCATCGCAAGGCGGGCGGTGTCCTCCAGTTCTTCGATCGCGTTGCAGGCGGCCTCAACATCCTTACCCGCGACGACAGGGCCGTGATTGGCCAACATCACAGCCGACCGCTTGCCGGCCAGTCCGCGCACAGCCTCCCCCATGGCCGGATCACCTGGCATGAAGAACGGCAGCAGCTTGACCTTGCCCAGCTTCATGATCCCGTAGGGGGTCAGCGGCGGCAGGAAATTGTCCGGATCAACATCCGACATCATGG
The DNA here is from genome assembly GCA_020628265.1 of Pseudooctadecabacter sp. GTDB lineage: Bacteria > Pseudomonadota > Alphaproteobacteria > Rhodobacterales > Rhodobacteraceae > Octadecabacter. The sequence continues at coordinate 8,060 of JAHDFG010000057.1, forward strand.
ACAGCGCCACCGAATGGCAGGAATGCAAATGGACCACCGCGCCTGCAGTGCTGCGGGTGTCATAGAAAGCTGCGTGAAGCGGCATTTCCTTGGTCGGCTTGTCGCCGTCCACGAGACGCCCTTCCGCGTCGAACCGGCTAAGCCGCGCCGGATCAAGCCGCCCGAAACTGGTTCCCGTCGGCGAAACAAGCAGGCCACCGTCCGCCGTCCGTGCGGAAATATTGCCGGTGCTGCCCCCCGTCAGCCCGCGATCAAACATGGACTTCGCCAGAAGACAAATCTGCTCCCGAAGGCGGCTTTCTTCGCTCATGTTTGCTCCAATCCGGCTCGCGCGACTGCAAGGATGCTCATGCCGTCGAAGTTACTGGTTTTCCATCGTAATTACCATGCCAGACCCGCGTGATTTCCTGTGTATCGACACCGAAAAAGCGCACTTTCCGCGCGGCGTATTTCATTTGTCCTGCCCGGGCAGCGTAAGGCCGGCATTGCGCGCATAGACCTTTGCAACGGCGCTGTCGTCTTCCCACCCGTGCCCCATTCCGGCGGCCGCCACGAACTGCTGCAAGGCCGCTGCCGTGATCGGCGCACTGAAGTTGGACGCCTTGGCGACGTCCAGAACGATGCCGAGATCTTTCGGCCAGATGTTGACCGAACTGAGCGGTGTGTAGTCGCCCGCCACGATATGCGGCGCACGGTTTTCAAGCATCCAGCTTGTGCCCGCACATTTGCTGATGACCTCGACAAATTTGTCCGGACTGACACCTTGGGTCATGCCGAACGTCAAAGCCTCGGCCATGGCGGCAATGTGCACGCCCGCCAAAAGCTGGTTGACGGCCTTCATCGCACTGCCCGCGCCTGCGGCGTCTCCCAGCTCGAATACCGTTTCCGAAATAGCCTTGAGGACCGGCCGAGCGGCAGCAAAGGCCGCAGCGGAACCGGACGCCATGATCGACAATTGCCCGCTGGCCGCTTTCGCGGCACCTCCGGATATGGGGGCATCAAGGTACAGAACCCCGGCTTGTGCACAGCGGGCCTCCATCTCCTTGGCAAAGGCAGGCGGGACCGTCGCGCATGAGATCACCACCGCGCCCTGTTTCAATGACCCGACGATGCCGTCCGCACCAAACAGAACGTCTTCGGTTTGTGCCGCGTTCAAGACGACCACGACGACCGCATCGATCCCGCTGGCAATGTCGGACAAGACCTCCGTCTGCCCGCCCTCACTCTGAAACCGCTCCACAGCTTCTGCGTTCACATCGAGACCCCATACCAGATGGCCGGAACGCATTGCGGATGTGGCAATGCCATACCCCATGGACCCGAGCCCGAAGGCCGCAATCTTGAGTTTCGTGTTAGACGGTTTCGTCATGCTCTCCCTTTCTCAAACGTCGATCCAGTGACCACACATGCTGCAGGTCCCTTGTCGCACCAGATCGGATTTAATCTCTTAGGAAGTCACAAGCGTGTCGAGACCGACGACCAACTCGCCAATCGACAGTGCCGCCCAAAAGGCCGCAGCAATGATTTTGTCTAAAGGAGGGTAGTGGCGGACCGAGGAGGATTCGAACCCCCGACCCCTTGATTCGTAGTCAAGTACTCTATCCAGCTGAGCTATCGGTCCACTGAGGGGCGATGTAGCGACCCCTGCAGGGCAATGCAAGGGACAAATCCACGCTAACGACCGGAAAGTTCCAGATCGGATTTCGGAAGGATGATCGCAAACCGCGTGCCCGTTTCATCGGACTTTTCAAGATCAAGGCGCCCGCCGTGTCCACGGATCAATTCCGCTGCGATGGCCAGCCCCAGACCGGACCCACCACGGGTCGTGCCGCCCTGAAAGGCCTCAAACAGGTGTTCACGCGCCTTGGGCGGCAGGCCGGGGCCTGTATCTGTCACCTCAATGCGCCATGCCGTTTCATCCTCCACGCCCGAGACGCAGATTTCACCGCTCTTGCCCGACGAAATGATCGCCTGACGGGCGTTGCGCACAAGGTTGCCGATCACACGGTAAAGTTGCTCCCCGTCTGCCCGCACGGACATGGCCACCGGAATATCCTCCGAGAAGGACACTTCGTGTTCCCCTGACGCCAACCTCTCACCGGCTATAACGTCGTCCACGATTTCGGACAGGGGCACGCGGGTCAGCCGTGGTGCGGGTTCATCAACGCGCCCAAACGCCAGCGTGCTTTCGCACAGGTTCACCGCACGGGCGATGGAGTTCACCAGCT
>JAHDFG010000058.1 GCA_020628265.1 Pseudooctadecabacter sp.
CATGGTCGAAAGCATCCCCCACATGGTCGAGATCATCGAAGAGAAGGGCTAAGGCCCAACTCTTTTGAAGGTTTTGAAACGCCCTGCCAGAATTGGCGGGGCGTTTTTCGTTGCACGACAAGAACCAGCCCGTCACGGTGCGGAAATGACCCAATTGACCCCTGACCTGATCGAGAAGACCCGCGACGCTATCCGCGATGCGACGATCCTCACGCCGCTTGTCCCTGCCACTCGGCTGTCCCTGCAACTGGGCATCGACCTGCATCTGAAGCTGGAAAACCGTCAGCACACGAATGCGTTCAAATCGCGTGGGGCGCTGGCCAAGCTGCTGACCCTATCGGACGCTCAGAAACAGGCCGGCGTCATCGCTTGCTCCGCTGGCAACCACGCCCAAGGCGTGGCCTATCACGCGACCCGACTTGGCATCGCTAGCACTATCGTTATGCCCGAAGGCACGCCGTTCAACAAAATCAAGAACACCGAAAACTTCGGGGCCAAAGTTATCCTGCATGGTAGCAGTTTTGATGACAGCGTTCAGTTTACCTTGGATCTTGCTGCGAAAGACGGGCTCACGTTCATCCATCCGTTTGATGACCCAATCGTGGCCGCAGGGCAGGGGACAGTGGCCTTGGAAATGCTTGAACAGGCGCCCGACCTTGACGCCATTGTGGTGCCAATCGGTGGGGGAGGTCTGATCGCTGGCATGGCCGTGGCCGCGAAGTCATTAAAGCCAGAGATCGAGATCATAGGGGCGCAGGCAGAGATCTTCGATGCGGTTTCGGCTGCGGTGAATGGTCATGACACCCACTTCGCGGGCGCCAGCCTTGCCGAAGGTATCGCGGTGCGGGCCCCCGCGCAGGCCAACATCGACATCATCAAGACCCACGTGGACCGTATCGATACCGCAACCGAAGCCCAGATCGAGGACGCAGTGTTTGACCTTCTCTCTGCCGAAAAACTGGTGGCCGAAGGTGCGCCTGGTGCAGGGCTTGCGGTTATCAAGAACAACATCGACCGTTTCAAAGGTAAGAAAGTCGGCCTCGTGATCTGCGGTGGCAATATCGATAGCCGCCTTCTTTCAACCCTGATCCTTCGCGGTCTCGTCCGCGACGGCAGGATCACGCGCCTGACGTTTGAAATTGACGACACGCCGGGCCAGCTCGCTGACATCAGCCGTATCATCGGCGAGGCAGGGGCCAACGTGGTCGAAGTGATCCACCAACGCATGATGCAGTCTGTGTCCTTGAAACAGGCTGAGCTGGAAGTTGTGATCGAGGCGCGGGACATCGGGCACGTCAAACAGATCACAAACACTCTGCGCGTACAGGGCTTTCGCGTTACAGCCGATTCCGGCGTGTAGGGTCGGCGTCCAGCCTTCGCCGGAGCCATCGCCCTGCGGGCGCCTCAAACCTCCGATAGGCCAAGGTCGCAACCGCAAGGGCCACAGTCAAAAAGACAGGCAACGTCAGCCAATGCGCTGCAAAGGCGCGGTTCCCACCAAAGGCGAGATCAGACACCAACGCCGCCACGATCAGCAGTGGCACATGCACCAGATAGAGGCTGTAGCTGATCTGCCCCAGCCATCGCAGCACAGCCCCGCCGCCGCCGTGACCGCGGTCCATTGCAGCCACTCCCATCACCACACCCGCACACAGCGCCAGCAGCATGGCATCGGCATTGCCTAACGCTGCAGCCAGCGCGGCCCCCGTCGCCCATGCCGCCGTGGCAACTGCGATCTTACCGCGCGCACCGCCCAGCATCTGGTAGACCCCGTAGCAGGCGGCCCCTGTAAAAAAGAAAACCCCGCAGATGAAGACCCATTGCCCGATGATAAACCCTTCGGGCCGCAGACCCAGAATCACGAAACTTGCCGCCGCCAGCGATAGACTGCCCGCAACAGGACTGCGCCGCGTCAGCGCGAGGCTGGCGAAGAACAAGCCGTACACAAGGATCTCCGCCGATACCGACCAAATGGGTGCGTTGAAACTCAGCCCCTCTGACAGGCTCAGGCCATGATCCATCATGATCAACTGCAATCCGAAATGCTTCAGATCGTTGTTGCCGAAAATCTGCCAATGCCCCACGGCTTGCATACTGGCAATCTGCAACGCGGCCACAATCAACAGCGTCGCAAGATGCAGTGGATACAGGCGCGCAAACCGCGCCACTGCGAACGCACGCAAACTGGTGTCACGTCCCCAATACACATGGGCAAAGACAAATCCGGAAATCACCCAGAACAATCGGACCGCCTCTTCCCCGTAAAGGTAGACCGGCGTCAACACGCCTGCATACGGCAGATCCGCTGTCACTACCGAGATCGACGGCTCGTTCGCGCTGGAGAGAAACAAAAGCGGCGTGTGATAGATCGCCACACAAATTGCAGCCACACCGCGGAGCGCATCGATCAAGGCAAAATGACGGGGGATGAGGGCGGGGCGGGACATCACGCTCCTGATTTACGGCTTTGCCGCCATAAGGCGCGGGGTGGGGCGATCCGTCAAGCGGTGAGCGGTCAACGCGTCACTTGCTGGTAGGGTAGGTTGTGCTTGTCACACCCGCGTCCATGTCCTATACGCCGCCGGTGGCTATCCGCCACATGATTCACATTGCAACGCCGCGTGCCTGATCTTCGCTGGGTCAGGTCTTCCGGCAAGGAGACAGCGAAATGGTTAAACTTAACGAACTTCACGACAATCCAGGTGCAACGAAACCACGCAAGCGCGTTGGTCGTGGCCCAGGTTCCGGCATGGGTAAAATGGGTGGCCGTGGTATCAAAGGTCAGAAATCCCGCTCCGGTGTGGCCATCAATGGCTACGAAGGCGGCCAGATGCCCCTTTACCAGCGCCTGCCGAAGCGCGGCTTCAACAAGCCGAACCGCAAGAAGTATGCGGTTATCAACCTCGGCCTGATCCAGAAGTTCATCGACGCGAAGAAACTGGACGCGAAATCCATCACGGAAGACAGCCTCGTGGAATCCGGTGCTCTGCGCCGCAAACTCGACGGCGTGCGCGTTCTGGCCAAGGGTGAAATCACCGCAAAAGCCACGATCGAAGTGACGGGCGCATCCAAGGGTGCCATCGAGGCCGTCGAGAAGGCCGGTGGTAAACTCACGGTCACAGCTGCGGCAGCGGCAGAATAACGACTTGTGAGGGGCCGCTTGGCCCCTTACATCGTTTACCAGTTACCTGACGCCGCCGTCCGGAAGCACCCGGTTAGGCGGCGTTTGCATGAAAGAATAGGCAGACATGGCATCAGCAGCAGAGCAAATGGCGGCCAACACCTCCTGGGCGGCCTTCGGACAAGCCAAGGAATTGCGCCAGCGCATCCTGTTCACCTTGGGTCTTTTGATCGTTTACCGGTTGGGAACCTATATCCCCGTACCGGGAATCGACACAGACGCCCTGCGATCCTTTATGGACGACGCGGCAGCAGGTATCGGCGGCATCCTGTCGATGTTCACCGGCGGCGCGCTCTCCCGTATGGGGATTTTTGCCCTTGGGATCATGCCTTACATTTCGGCCTCGATCATCGTGCAGCTGCTTGGTGCGATGTGGGAGCCCCTCAAACAGCTCAAGAAAGAGGGCGAACAGGGCCGCAAGAAACTGAACCAATACACCCGTTACGGCACCGTGGTGCTGGCCACATTCCAGGCCTACGGCATGGCGGCGAGCCTTGAAGCGGGTGAACTTGTCACCGATCCGGGCCTGTTCTTCCGCATTGCATGCGTCATCACGCTTGTGGGCGGCACCATGTTCCTGATGTGGCTGGGTGAGCAGATCACCGCACGCGGCATCGGCAACGGTATCTCCCTGATCATCTTCGTCGGCATCATCGCCGAAGTCCCCGCGGCCCTTGCAGGCTTCCTTGCCCAAGGTCAGGAAACCAACAACTGGGGCCTGATCCTCGGCGTCTTCGCCATGGTGATCGCCGTCTTTGCCTTTGTGGTCTTTATGGAACGCTCCTTGCGCAAGGTGCACATCCAGTACCCGCGCCGTCAGGTTGGCATGAAAGTCTTTGACGGCGGTTCCAGCCACCTGCCAATCAAGGTGAACCCTGCCGGTGTTATCCCTGCGATCTTCGCCTCTGCTCTGCTGCTGTTGCCCACGACGCTTTCCACGTTCTCGGGTGGCGACACCGCGGGCCCCGTGATGTCCACGATCCTTGCCTACTTCGGGCCCGGTCAGCCGCTGTACCTGATCTTCTTCACCGCAATGATCGTGTTCTTCACCTTCTTCTACACCCGTGAAGTTGCGTTCAAGACGGATGAAGTGGCCGAGAACCTGAAAAACCAGAACGGCTTTGTCCCCGGCATCCGCCCCGGCAAGCGCACGCAGGAATACCTCGACTACGTTGTGACACGCATTCTGGTCCTCGGCTCCGCCTACCTTGCGCTGGTCTGTCTTCTGCCGGAAATCCTCCGCGCCAATTTGTCCATCCCTTTCTACTTTGGCGGCACGTCAGTTTTGATTATTGTGTCAGTCGGGATGGACACAATTCAGCAAATCCAGTCCCACCTACTGGCTCATCAATACGAAGGGCTGATCGAGAAATCCCAGCTGCGCGGCAAGCGTGGCGGCAAGAAACGGAGCCCGTCTCGTCGATGACCAATATTATCCTTCTCGGACCGCCCGGAGCAGGCAAAGGCACGCAAGCTCAAAAGCTGGTCGACAGCCATAACATGGTTCAGCTCAGCACCGGTGACATGCTGCGTGAGGCCAAGACCTCTGGCACCGAGATGGGTAAGATGGTCGCCGCCGTCATGGACCGTGGCGATCTGGTGACCGATGAGATCGTGATCGGCTTGATCCGTGAAAAGCTTGAGGCTGGCGGCGAACACGGTGGCTTCATCTTTGATGGCTTCCCCCGCACGCTGGCCCAAGCCGACGCGCTAGGTGAATTGCTGGTCGAGACCGGCAACACGCTGGACCACGTGATCGAATTGCAAGTGAACGATGATGTCCTCGTCGAACGCATCCTCGGTCGCGCCGCCGAAGCCGTCGCCGCAGGCGGCACGGCCCGTGCGGACGACAACGAAGAAAGCCTCAAGGTCCGCCTGATGGCCTACTACAAACAGACCTCACCGTTGATCGGCTACTACTACGCCAAGGGTGATCTGAAGTCTGTTGACGGTCTGGGCACGATGGAGCAGGTCGAGGCGGACATCGCGGGTGTGCTTGACGCGTAGCGTTGACCCATTGGCAGTGCCGCGCGCCCGATTGGCCGCGGCATTTGCCTGTGTGATGCTTCTATTTCTGACGATCACAATGCTACGGATGAAGGCACTGACCTTCGTCGCTCTCGCCCTCGCGGCCATTGGGATCTCGGCCTGGATTGTCCGGACCGTACGCCAATTGAATCATCTGCAGGCAGGAGAAGAAGCAGACTGCGAAGCGAGGGCTTGACCCGCTCTGCCAACCCTCCTAAAAGCGCGCATCCCAGATGGGAATCGCAGGGTCGCTCCCTGTTTTGAACACCTCGATATGACTTGAGCCCGACGCTAGAAAATGCCTCGGGCTTACGTTGTGAAAAAAGGGTCTGGAATGACGGACCCGCAACGAAAAGGAAATGCACACGTGGCACGTATTGCCGGCGTAAACATCCCGACTGCAAAGCGGGTTCCAATCGCCCTCACTTACATCACCGGAATCGGCACAACCTCCGCAGAAGCGATCTGCGAAGCGGTTGGCATCGATTTCACCCGTCGCGTCAACGAACTGTCTGACGCCGAAGTCCTGAAAATCCGTGAACACATCGACGAAAACTACACCGTCGAAGGTGACCTGCGTCGCGAAGTTCAGATGAACATCAAGCGCATGATGGACCTCGGTTCCTACCGTGGCCTGCGTCACCGCCGGAACCTGCCCGTTCGCGGCCAGCGTACTTCCACCAACGCACGTACCCGCAAAGGCCCCGCAAAGGCCATTGCCGGTAAGAAGAAATAAGGGAGGGTACGACCAATGGCACGTGATCCCCGTCGCGGAGGCAAGAAGAAGGTCTCCAAGAACATCGCAGCTGGCGTTGCACACGTTAACTCCAGCTTCAACAACACCAAGATCCTGATCTCTGACGTGCAGGGCAACGCCATCTCATGGTCGTCTGCTGGCACCATGGGTTTCAAAGGCTCTCGTAAGTCCACGCCTTATGCTGCCCAGATGGCTGCAGAAGACGCTGGCAAGAAAGCCCAGGAACATGGCGTTAAGACGCTCGAAGTCGAAGTTCAGGGCCCCGGCTCTGGCCGCGAAAGCGCCCTGCGTGCGCTGGCTGCTGTCGGCTTCAACATCACGTCCATCCGCGACGTGACCCCGATGGCCCACAACGGTTGCCGTCCGCCGAAGCGCCGCCGCGTCTAAGCACATGATTACCCCTTTGGGGCTACGGGTTTTCCGTGGCCCCATTTCGTCATTTTAACCTCGGGCGTTTGCCTTTTTGGACATGAGAGGCAGACAGGAATGGAGGGACACATGATCCACAAGAACTGGGCTGAACTGATCAAGCCGACCCAACTGGACGTGAAGCCGGGCAACGACCCTGCACGTCAGGCGACGGTCGTCGCTGAACCGCTGGAACGGGGCTTTGGCCTCACGCTGGGCAACGCCCTGCGCCGTATCCTGATGAGCTCCCTGCAGGGCGCTGCCATCACCGCCGTTCAGATCGACAACGTTCTGCACGAATTCTCCAGCATCTCTGGTGTGCGTGAAGACGTCACCGACGTGGTGCTGAACCTCAAGGGCGTCGCGATCCGTATGGAAGTCGAAGGCCCGAAGCGTCTGCAAGTTCAGGCTAAAGGCCCTGGCGTTGTGACCGCTGGCGACATCTCTGAATCCGCTGGTATCGAAGTGCTGAACAAGGACCACGTCCTGTGCCACCTCGACGAAGGCGCTGATCTGTACATGGAACTGACCGTTAACACCGGTAAGGGCTATGTGTCTGCAGACAAGAACAAGCCGGAAGATGCGCCCATCGGCATGATGGCCATCGACGCGATCTACTCGCCGGTGAAGAAAGTCAGCTACGACGTGCAGCCGACCCGTGAAGGTCAGGTGCTGGACTATGACAAGCTGACCATGAAGGTCGAAACAGACGGTTCCATCACGCCGGACGACGCTGTGGCTTTCGCTGCACGCATCCTGCAGGACCAGCTGTCCATCTTCGTGAACTTCGACGAGCCTGAGTCTGCTCAGCAGTCGTCTGATGACGACGGTCTGGAATTCAACCCGCTTCTGCTGAAGAAGGTTGATGAGCTGGAACTGTCCGTCCGCTCGGCCAACTGCCTGAAGAACGACAACATCGTCTACATCGGTGATCTGATCCAGAAGACCGAAGCAGAGATGCTGCGCACCCCGAACTTCGGCCGCAAGTCCTTGAACGAGATCAAAGAAGTTTTGTCCGGCATGGGGCTGCACCTCGGCATGGACGTCGAAGACTGGCCGCCAGACAACATCGAAGATCTGGCCAAGAAGTTCGAAGACAGCTTCTAAGACAACTCGGGTGGGCGCATAGCCCACCCAACACGACCCTGGGCAATCCTGCCCCACTAACGGAGCCCGCGACACGCATCGCCAAGGCCCACCCTAAAACAAAATGGAGACTACAAAATGCGTCACGCACGAGGCTACCGCCGCCTGAACCGCACCCACGAACACCGCAAGGCTCTGTGGGCCAACATGGCTGGCTCGCTCATCGAACATGAGCAAATCAAAACCACCCTGCCCAAGGCCAAAGAACTGCGCCCGATCATCGAAAAGATGATCACGCTGGCCAAGCGCGGTGATCTGCACGCCCGCCGTCAGGCCGCTGCCCAGCTGAAGCAGGACCAGTACGTTGCGAAACTCTTCGACGTGCTTGGCCCCCGCTACAAAGACCGTCAGGGCGGCTACGTTCGCGTTCTGAAGGCCGGCTTCCGTTATGGTGACATGGCCCCGATGGCGATCATCGAATTCGTCGACCGCGACGTCGACGCCAAGGGTGCAGCTGACAAAGCCCGCGTCGCAGCTGAGGAAGCTGCCGAGGATTGATCCTCTGACCCGAGATTTCGGAAAGGCCCGTCTGACCTCAGGCGGGCCTTTTTCATTGTGACCCGCTGACCTCGCACCTACCTTATCCCCATGGCTGATCTTTTCGACACCGGCGCCGCACAGGCCGACGCGCCCAGCACCGCGCCGCGCCCGCTGGCGGACAGGCTGCGGCCTAAAACGTTGGGGGAGGTCATCGGTCAGGAGCAAGTCCTTGGTCCGGATGCACCTTTGGGTGTCATGCTGGCCTCAAATTCATTGTCGTCCTTGATTTTCTGGGGCCCACCAGGTGTGGGAAAGACAACCATTGCCCGCCTTCTGGCCGATGAAACCGATCTGCACTTCGTCCAGGTCAGCGCGATTTTCACCGGCGTACCCGAATTGCGCAAAGTCTTCGAAGCCGCGAAACTGCGCCGTCAGAACGGCAAAGGCACCTTGCTCTTCGTCGATGAAATCCACCGGTTCAACAAAGCCCAGCAGGACGGGTTCCTGCCGCATATGGAGGACGGCACCATCCTCTTGGTGGGGGCGACCACTGAAAACCCCAGTTTCGAGCTAAACGCTGCTGTCCTGTCCCGGAGCCAAGTTCTGGTGTTGGAACGTCTGTCGCTCGCCGATCTGGAACGGTTGGCCCAACGGGCCGAGCAGGAATTGGGGCGCAAGCTGCCCCTTGATGGTCACGCCCGTGAGGCGCTGTTGGAAATGGCCGACGGTGACGGGCGCGGGTTGTTGAACCTGATCGAACAGGTCGCGGCGTGGAAGGTGGACGGCAAGCTGGACACCGACGCGCTGACGACGCGCCTGATGCGCCGTGCGACGAAGTACGACAAATCCGGCGATGAGCACTACAACCTGATCAGCGCCTTGCATAAATCCGTGCGCGGGTCCGACCCTGATGCTGCGCTCTATTGGTTCGCGCGGATGCTCAAGGGCGGCGAAGACCCGCGCTTTCTTGCCCGCCGCATCACCCGCATGGCCGTGGAGGACATCGGCCTTGCCGATCCGCAGGCTCAGACGATCTGTTTGCACGCGTGGGAAACCTACGAACGCCTCGGCAGTCCCGAGGGAGAATTGGCGCTCAGCCAAGCGGTCGCCTATCTCGCCCTCGCGCCGAAATCGAACGCAGGCTACGTGGCCTTCAAATCCGCAATGCGCGCGGCGGAAGTCACGGGGTCAGAGCCTCCCCCCAAACACATCCTCAATGCGCCCACGTCGCTGATGAAGGATCAGGGCTACGGCGAAGGCTACGCGTACGACCACGACGCAGAAGATGGCTTTAGCGGGCAGAACTACTTCCCCGAGACGATGAAGCGGGGCGTCTACTACACCCCCGTCGATCGCGGGTTTGAACGCGAGTTGAAGAAGCGCCTCGACTTCTTTGCCAAACTGCGCGCAAAGCGCGGCGGTTGACTCTATCCGCCCCGCAGATATGACGCGCCCATGATACCAACCGTTCTTCAAGTTGCCCTTGGCGGGGCCATCGGTGCCGCTGCACGCTACGGCGTGGGCGTTGCGCTGTTCCGTCCTGCCGCCGCCTTTCCTGTGGGCGTGCTGACCGCGAACATTGTCGGGTCCTTCTTGATGGGTGCCTTGGTGGTCTATCTGGGGCAACGTGCCATGGGGCACCTGAACCCGTTCCTGATGACCGGTGTCTTGGGCGGGTTTACGACCTTCTCGGCGTTTTCGCTTGAGGCGTATACGCTTTACGAAAGGGGCGATGTGGGGTTGGCGGTCACCTATGTTGCAGCCTCGGTGATCCTCTCACTGGTCGCTTTGGTGGCCGGAGTATTCATAATGCGCGGAGTCCTCGCATGAGCAAAGTTCAGACACTGCCCGTTGGCGCGGGCGAGGGGGACCAGCGCATTGACCGCTGGCTGAAACGCCGGTTCCCGCACCTCAAGCAGGGGCAGATCGAAAAGATGTGCCGCAAGGGAGAGGTGCGTGTGGACGGTGGGCGCGTGAAATCGAACACCCGCGTGGAAGAGGGCCAGCAGGTCCGCATTCCGCCGTTGCCTGATCCTAACGCTGTCGATGACCGCCCCCGCGATATCCATCCCGCGGACGCCAAAATGATTCAAGGCTGCGTGATCTACAAAGACGACCATGTGATCGTGCTGAACAAACCCGCTGGCCTACCGACACAAGGCGGCAGCAAGCAGACCAAGCACGTCGACGGTTTGGCCGAAGCCCTAAAGTTCGGGTTTGAGGAGAAGCCGCGACTGGTGCACCGGCTGGACAAAGACACATCCGGCGTTCTGGTGTTGG
>JAHDFG010000059.1 GCA_020628265.1 Pseudooctadecabacter sp.
CAATGGATCACGGGCTGTGGGAAGACACCATCTGGCCCACCATCGCCACCCGCATACCCCAGTTCGAAGCGATCAAGGTCGTAACCGAGTGGGCGGGTCACTACGATATGAACACACTGGACGCCAATGCGATCATCGGTCCGCATTCAGAGGTTCGGAATTTCTTTTTTGCCAACGGCCTGTCTGGCCACGGGCTGCAACAATCGCCCGCAATGGGGCGGGGGTTGTCAGAATTGTTGACCTACGGGTCGTTCCGCACCCTTGATCTGGGTCCCTTCGGCTATGACCGAATTGCCGAGGGCCGCCCCTTCGCCGAGGCTGCAGTCATCTGACACAAATGGGGTAAATGGTCGGGCAGAGAGGATTCGAACCTCCGACCCCCTGCTCCCGAAGCAGGTGCGCTACCAGGCTGCGCCACTGCCCGACCGATGGAGGGCGAATTAGCCCCGCAGGCCTTCCAATGCAAGCCTGTTATTGGCCGTCAGGGTGCCGTCCGATCAACCGCATGAAGGGACCAGCCCGCAAGTAGGTGCCGGTTTCATGTCGGGACCGCGTTCGCAAAACGGGCGTCGTGGAAGATGCCTCGGACCGGCTTTCGCGCAGGACGATATAAAGGCCAGACGCGATGATGATCCCGGCCCCGAGCAACGTCATCCGGTCGATCCCTTCATCAAAGAAAAGTGCGCCATACAAAGCCGCCCAAATGATCTGGCTGTACTGCATTGGTGCGATAATCGCAGCCTCGCCCGCCTGATAGGCGCCGATCACCAACCTGCCTGCGACCCAAGCGAAAGCAGCCACAAGCGCAAGAAGGCCCATATGCTCAATCGGCATGGGTTCATAGACAAACGCCAATGCCGCGCCCATCAAGACGAAATTGGCAACGAGCGGGTAAAGCAGGATAACGACGGGTCGTTCATCCGCCCCGATCCGCCGCACGATGATAGACGCGATTGATCCGCCGACCGCAGCCAGCAGAGCCGCTGCATGGCCAAGCGACAAATCTGTCGACCCCGGACGCAGCACCACAAGAACGCCGGACAAGCCGACGATGACCGCCAGCCAACGGCGCAGTCGGACTTTCTCGCCCAAAACCGGAATCGCGAGGATGGTGATCAACAGCGGCGACGCAAAGAGGATCGCATAGGTCTGGGCCAGAGGCAGAACCGTAAAGGCGTAAAAGGCACTGACAGCGGTGACCACAGCCGCCAGCGTGCGCAAGGCCATCCACCATGGATGACGCGGCAACAAGGTGCCCGGCTTTGCATCCCGCATCAACATGACCGTCGCCAGCGGGAAGCTGAACAGAACCGAGAAGAACACGATCTGGATGGGCGAATAGACCGCACCAAGGATTTTCACAAAGACATCATGTGTCGCGAAAATCCCGAAGGCGAGGAGCGCAAGCAGTGCGCCTTTTGCATTTGCCGACATAATGAAACCTTTCTGGCTTACGTGATCGCTAACATACGGGCCGTGGCTTTATAAAGACTTGATTGGCGCGGGCCGCTTGGCTGCGTAGGGTGCCTGCATGACCGTCGCAAAACACTCATCCCGTTCCATCGCTCTTTTCGGCGCAACGGGGACAATCGGCCGCGCCACGGCGCAGGCCTTGGTCGAGGCCGGACACACCGTGACCTGTTTTGTGCGGCCCTCCTCCAAGACCGAAGGGCTGCCTGAGACGGCAAGAGTTCAAAGATGTGAGATTGATGCTCTGACACCTGCCGATCTGGCGGGAACGGATGCGGTCGTGTCCTGCATCGCGTCACGGACCGGAGCCCCGCAGGATGCGTGGCGCGTAGACCATGACGCGCATGTCAGATTGCTTGCCCTGTCGGAGGTCGCCAAGGTTGCGCAGTTTGTCCTGCTGTCCGCCATCTGCGTCCAGAAGCCGAAACTGGCGTTTCAAAGGGCAAAGCTGGCGTTTGAGGCGAAGTTGCAGGCCAGCCCGATCAGCCATTCCATCGTCCGGCCAACAGCCTATTTCAAATCCTTGTCTGGCCAGGTCGAACGGGTCCGCCAAGGCAAACCGTTTCTGCTGTTCGGCGACGGAACGTTGACCGCCTGCAAACCCATCAGCGACCGCGATTTGGGTCGGTACATGGCATTGTGCCTGACGGACCCCGAGAAGCGAAATGCCATCCTGTCCATCGGTGGGCCGGGGCCTGCAATCACGCCGCAGGAGCAAGGGCAGATGATCTTTGACGCCCTTGGACAGGAGGCCGCGTTCAAACGGGTGCCGGTGGCACTGATGGATGGGATTATCGGTGTCTTGAAAGCAGGCGGGGTTATCAGCGCACGCCTGCGCGACAAGGCGGAGTTGGCCAAAATTGGCCGCTACTACGCCACTGAATCCATGTTGCTTTGGGATGGGTCGCGGTACGACGCCGAGGCGACACCCTCTTTCGGGGAAGACACGCTCTTCGAGCACTACCGCGCTCTCATCGCGGGGGACGTGGCCGCCGATCTGGGCGACCACGCTGTGTTCTAGGCCTTAGAGGCTGGCGTCCAGCGCTGCGAGGATCGCATCGCCCATGCCGGAGGTGCTGACGGGTGTCGTATCTTCATCGCCCAGCAGATCACCGGTGCGGACACCGTCCGCCAGAACCTTCTCAATCGCGGCCTCAAGGCGCGTGGCCTCTTCGCCCTGATCGAAGGAATACCGCAGCGCCATGGCGAAGCTGAGGATACAGGCAATCGGGTTCGCCTTGCCCTGCCCTGCGATGTCAGGGGCGGATCCGTGCACCGGTTCATACATCGCTTTGGGACGTCCATTCTCCATTGGCGCACCAAGGGAGGCCGAGGGCAGCATGCCCAAGGAACCGGTCAGCATTGCCGCACAGTCAGACAGGATGTCGCCAAACAGGTTGTCGGTGTAGATCACGTCAAACTGCTTGGGCGCGCGGACCAGCTGCATGGCACCGTTGTCGGCGTACATGTGGGTCAGCTCGACCTCTGGGTAGTCAGCAGACACCTCGTTCACCACGTCGCGCCACAGGATGCCGCTTTCCATGACGTTGGCTTTCTCCATCGAGCACAGCTTCTTGGAACGGCGCATGGCCATCTCGAACGCCGCACGGGCGCCGCGCTCAATCTCGGCTTCGGTGTAGCGCTGGGTGTTCACGCCCACGCGCATGTTGTCTTCCATGTGGATGCCGCGGGGCTCACCGAAGTACACGCCGGACGTCAGCTCACGCACGATCATGATGTCGAGGCCGGCAACGATGTCTTTCTTCAGCGACGAGAAGTCCGCCAGCGCGTCAAAGCACTGCGCGGGACGCAGGTTGGCGAACAGGTCCATTTCCTTGCGCAGGCGCAGCAGGCCGCGTTCGGGCTTCACCGAGAAGTCCAGATCGTCGTACTGCGGGCCACCAACCGCGCCCAGCAGAACCGCGTCCACCTCTTGCGCCTTTGCCATTGTGTCGTCGTGCAGCGGCACGCCGTGCGCGTCATAAGCGGCGCCACCCACAAGGTCTTCGGAGACATCAAACACCAGATCACGCTTGGCCCCGAACCAGTCGATGATGCGGCGGACTTCGACCATAACTTCGGCACCGATGCCGTCACCGGGCAGGATCAAAAGGGAAGGGTTCGGCATGGTCGTTTTCCTTGGCTAAAAAGAGTCGGACCCGCCTAGCCCGAACGCCCGCAAGGGTCAAGAAACCAACGGCTTCAGACCTTGCGCCAACAGGTCCCAAACCCGCCTGATCCGGGGCGTTTCCCGCATGGCCTGATGTGCGGTCAGCCAGATGGGCAGTGGCGCGATTTCAAACCCGATGTCCAACACCTCAACCAAGGGATCAGCCTCTGCAATTCCTTGCTGTGCAAAACCCACACCGCATCCTTGACGGACCAAGTTCCAATAAGTCGCGTGATCGTCACAGCGCACTTTGAAGAAATCCCGCGTGACGTCGAACCCTGCCGCCTTAAATCCGTCGATGATGTTGGGGTTGGCGTCAAAGCCCACAAAATCATGGTTCGGCAGATCGGCCGCGCCCCGAAACGGGCCGCGGCCCTGCAAGTAGGACTTGGCCGCGCAGATCACCAAGGGGATGTCGCCTACATGTTGGGTCACAAGATCCAGCTGCGTCGGGCGATACATCCGCACCGCAATATCCGCCTCACGGTACAGCAGATTTCGGCTTTCGTCCGACGGCACAAGGTCAATCGCAATACGCGGCTCGGCGCGCCGAATATCTGCAATTAGTGGCGGCAAATGGTATTGAGAGGTCATCATGCTGGCCGTGACCCGCACCGTCCCTTCGATCCGTCCGGATTGACCGGCTGCGGCAAGTGCAATGTCGTTCATCGCAGACCGCATGGTGCGGGCAGGTTCCATCAGGCTCGCGCCAGTGCCGGTCAACACATAGCCTTTGGCCTGCCTTTGGAACAATTGCGCTTCGAGCTGCTGTTCCAGTGCCTTGATTTGACGTCCGAGCGTTGGCTGGCTGGCCCCCATGACGCGGGCCGCAGCGGACAAGGACCCCTCCTCCGCCACCGCAAGGAAGGCTTGGACAAGGGACCAGTCGACGGATGAAAGCGGTTTAGCCATTCAAATATGAATGCACATTCTGCATTTTTTGGCAATTCATATAGATTTCTGAATGACGCAGACTGATCCCAGCAACAGGAGATCACTGATGAAACCAATCGTTTTGATACTTGGCCCCACGGGCCGCCTCGGCCGGAATGCCGCCCTCGCGTTTGAACAGGACGGATGGGACGTGCGCCGTTTCAATCGCAAGACGGACAGCCTGTGGGACGCAGCATGGGGCGCGTCTGTTATCGTGAACGGCTGGAACCCGCCCTACACCGAATGGGCAACGGACGTGCCCAAGTTCACGGCTGAGGTCATTGAGGTCGCAAAAGCCAGTGGCGCAACCGTCATGATCCCCGGCAATGTGTACGTCTACGGACCGGAAGCGCCGGACACGTTCCATGCAGACACCCCCCACGCCGCCACCAACCCCTTGGGCCGGATTCGCATCGAAATGGAGGCTGCCTATCGCGCCGCTGGTGTTCGCACGGTCATTGTCCGCGCTGGCGACTACATCGACACCGAAGCTTCGGGGAACTGGTTCGACATGATCATGACCAAGCATCTGTCCAAAGGATGGCTGACCTATCCCGGTCCGTTGGACACGCCTCATGCGTTCAATTTTCTGCCGGACGTGGCCGAGACCATGGTCGCGCTTGCCAACAAACGGCACGAGCTAGACCTGTTCGAGGACATTGCCGCCCCAGGCTACACCCTAACAGGCAACGAGATGGCGGATGCCCTGTCCCGCATCACGGGCCGCACGGTTCAGGCCCACACGATGCGCTGGTTGCCGATACGGATCGCAAGTCCTCTCTGGCCCATGGGCCGCAAGTTGCTGGAGATGCGGTACCTTTGGTCAAAGCCGCATCGGTTGCCCTTCAACCGTCTGGCAGCGATGTGTCCCGACGTGGTGGTCACGCCATTGGAGGAGGCGTTAGCCCGCGCCATCGAGCATAATGTCCACCCAGACAAGACGGTGCGCACCGGCGGCCATGCCATCGCTGCCGAGTAAGACGGACAGGGGATCATCGGGCGCGGGCCAAAAGACGCCCGCGCCGACGACCTTTGCGGCTGCAAAGGGCAAGACGTAGGAAACCCTCAGATTGCCCGGCCCATCTTCGGGCCAGTCAACGGTATCAAAGGCCGGATCACCCAAGTGTTGCAGGCTGCCGGCAGCGCCCCCCCCCGCGCTTTTAGGCAACGGGTCTTGTAGATCAGGACGAGTCAGGAAGTTGGCAATCGTATCTCGTTGACCTTCACCATCAGCGGGATCGGCGTTGATGGTGCCAATCAAAATCGGATTCACGGGAATGGGGCCCAGTGCACCATCAAGAACAGCCTCAAACAGCCGCAGTTCGTCGCGGTTTCGCAGGCCGTTGAAGTCTTCGGGGCCGTCAAAGACGGGCGGTGTGGCATCCATTACCAAAAGTGTGATTTCTGTACCCTCCACCTCAATCGGCAACACCCAATGGTTGGTTGATGATACGGGAAGCGCCTCGAAAACGTTGGCAGAGGGCCACAGGTCATCCCCACGTCGCGGCAACTCGGCCCCTGGCACATCGCGCCATAAAAAATCTGTAAAATCTAGCAGCGCTTCGTGCCGAATGGGGTGGCGGGACAGGACAGCCATCCCGCCGTCCCCGCGAAACCGGCCATAGCCAAGGGCATCCCGCGCATCGCCCGTGAAGCCGTCACCGTCGAGGTCGAGGCCGGTCTGGATACCCGCGTTCGGCGGGGCGCTGAAGACGTGGGGGTAAGGATTTCTGAGACGAACCGAAAGCGCATGAAGCGCCGCATGTCCGGCATCAAAATCGATATCCGTCAGAACCAGCACATCAGGTGCGACGTGATCTATGACGGCGACAATGGCTGCGATTTGTGGATCATCCTCACTGCGCAGGTCCTTTAGCAAAAGGCCCGGTCCATCGCGGCTTAGGGGTGCGGCGTAGGTCGCAATGCGAAGGGTATCTGGATCAGCTGCCGCCAAAGGCGGAAATAGAAACCCGATAAGACAAAGGACCGCGATCAGGCGGGCACTTGCCCTTCCGACTGCGCGGCCAGATACGCCCGCTCCCGCTGGAGAGCGATCATCTGTCCTACACGAAGCATCGCGATGCCCCGCATGATCAGGGAGGCCGGAACAAAGGCCCATGCTGTCATCGTCCAAATCAGCGTATGCGGATCCTGCAACTGGATCGGGTTGAAGAGGTCGGACATCAGTTTGACCAATGCCGGGATCAAGAAGGGCAGGAGAAATCCTAAGATAAGGTTAAGCTGTCCGTCCCGCTCCAGACGTTCGACGACATCACCGCCGGCGGTCGGGTCGAAGGTGGGCAGGTTGGTCCACACGTTGAACCCGCCACGCTGGTTGGGCCAGTTGTAAATCCGCAGCGCGATAATGAAGGCCGCGAGCGAAACAAGTGACACCAGATAACTCAGACCGGCGGCGATCCTCACATCATTGATCAAAGTTGGACCTGCCTCAGCCGGCAGCATCAGTACGACCAACCGTACCGGCGAGTAGGGAAAATCCATTCCCTCGGCGAGGTTGCTGCCGACGATCTGGAACATGATGCTGATGTTGGTTGGGTCAGTCTCACTGCGCGCGATGACAGTCAGCGCGATGACGGTCCCTGCGAGGCCCAAGAACCGGACACGGTTGAAAGGGGGCGCTTCGCGGAATTCGATCAGAGACGGAGATGCAGCACTGTATTCGACAAAGGTAAAGACACCGGCCACGATGCAGACAAGCACGACGATTTGCGACGTATCAGCCGTTGTGCCAGCCAGCATCAACGACGGCGTCGCGATCATCAAAATCACCAAGACTGCCCGCAGGACAGCGCCAGTAAGCCGTGAAATCACTGCTCCGTTACCCTCATTTCGGCCGGTCGCGATACGATGCCGCGCCCTTGTACCGTTCTGAACCCGCTCTTTGTCGGCGGGCTGCCTCATCTTTGCCATAATGTTGCCCACATTCAGTTTCTGCTGCAAGTAGCTGATTTACATTTGCAAAAAGAAGTGGGCCGATTTGCGGCAACAGTGGTGCGAGATTGCAACCATTCCAGCGCATTGCATCAATCGGGTCCAGATGTCGTGGTGGAGCCACTCAGCAGACACAAGTTGCCGTTAAAGTCCTGTTAGGCCCTGTGTCGAAAGAAAGGGGCGCCCGCAGACGCCCCTTCTTAGATTCTGCTGCCTCAATTGAGGCATCTGCAGCCCGTTTGAGGGTCAGACCCAGGGGCGATCAGCGGAATGTTGCGCCTCGAACGCGTCGATGGACGGGGCCTTTTCCATGGTCAGGCCGATGTCATCGAGACCGTTCAGCAGGCAGTGCTTTTTGTGGGCGTCCACTTCGAATGCAACTTCGCCGCCATCGGGGCCAGTGATCGTCTGGGCCTCAAGGTCAACGGTCAACGTGGCGTTTGATCCGCGCTCTGCGTCATCCATCAGCTTGGCGTGATCCTCGGGCGAGACCACGATCGGCAGAATGCCGTTCTTGAAGCAGTTGTTGTAAAAGATGTCGGCAAAGCTGGTGGAGATCACGCAGCGGATTCCGAAGTCCAGAAGCGCCCAAGGGGCGTGTTCACGGGACGAGCCACAGCCGAAGTTGTCGCCCGCCACGATGATCTGGGCATCGCGGTACTGGGGCTTGTTCAGCACGAAATCCTCGATCTCGTTGCCTTCGCGGTCATAGCGCATCTCATCAAAGAGGTTCACGCCAAGGCCGGAGCGTTTGATGGTCTTCAGGAACACCTTGGGGATGATCATGTCGGTGTCGATGTTGACCAGCGGCATAGGGGCCGCTGTACCGGTGAGTTTGGTGAATTTGTCCATTGTCTTTCCTTTCGGAGGTTAACGGCGCCGGACCGGCACGTTAAGTTCTGTGAATGCTTTGGTAAGGGTTGGCAGGCGTATGGTTTGCGTATGGCAAGCGTATGGCTCGCGTATGGCTGATTTGGTGGAACATCAGGCAATCATCCTTTCGCAACGGGGATGCAAAACGTGCCCCTGATCTTCGGCAATGCGGCAGACCGCCCGCAGGAAGGGCCGCAAATCGACAGCAAAGCCGTCAGACGCCGATGTGTCGTGTCCAAGCGACTTCGTGGCGCGCGCAGCCTTCTGCGCTGCCGCCGCATCGACGAAGGGACGTTGCCAGACCTTAGAGAGCGCCCAGCGCCCCGATTGCGTCGTGCCTTGCAGCGGACCAAGGATGCCACGTGCGGACATGTCGGACATCAACGCTTCGGCCTGATCAAGGCTCAGACCCAGCTTGGTCGCTAGCGCAAAGACCGAGAAATTCACGCGGGACTGCGCATGGTAGATCGCTGCATGAAGGGCTGAGGCCGGATAGGCGACTTTGGTCGCAACCCCGAGGGAGGCTGACGGCATAAGAGGAGCGGCAAACGCCCCGCCCAACATCTGCAAAAATCCACGTCGTTTCATCCTGTCTATCCCCGCTCTTCCTGTTTGAGCCCACCAAGATCGAAACCGATCTCGCGTGCGAACCGCGCGATGAAGCTGCTTTCAATCGGCACGTAGGTCCGGTGATAGCGGCGGATCATCGAGTGATAGAGGTGGATGCCCAAGGTATCATCGGTGATCCACCCGTCCTCTTCACAGCCGTTGCAAAAGAACACATCCGTCAGGATGCCGCGGATCGGGTAGTAGACGTCTGCTGTGCGGACGTGTTCGACCTCACCGGTTTTCTTGAGCGTGTAGTCGAGGGCGCGTGGGCCGATGGACGGGCGGCGCAGCTCGAACGATTTGAGCAGCCGTTGGCCCGGTGGTGTGTCTTTCAAAACGGCTGTGTGCTTGCGGTTCATCCATGGTCCGATGAATTCCGGGTCCTCGAACCAGTCGATCATCTGGTTGAGGGTCTCAGAGGTCTTGGGCAGGCGCAGGACCGCACCGTTGATGGTGCCCGGCGGCTCATACCCCACGTGGTAGTCGACGTCGGGAAAGGGCCGGTAACACAGCATATCTGTGTCGACCCACATCATGTCGGTCTGCCTCAACAGGTAGAGCCGGAACAGATCAGACAGCATGGAGGCCGGTGCGTCGGCATGGCCTGCGGTGGCAGGGTCCCAAATCTCCTCAATGGGGGCTGTGCGCACGCCGTCGGGGACTTTGGGCGCAGGGCCCACGCAGAACAGCACGACCTCATGCCCACGGTGCACGAAGCTGGCCAGCGACAGCGCGTGCAGCCAGTTCAATGCGTCGCCCATCCAGAGGCTGGCGACCGTGGGCAGAGATGTGCTGGGCTGCATGTGCGGGCCCTTTCGCCTCGGTTACATCAACTCACGCACATCGGTGAGTTTGCCGGTCAGCGCAGCTGCGGCGGCCATGCCGGGGGAGACAAGGTGCGTGCGCCCCTTGTAGCCTTGGCGGCCTTCGAAGTTGCGGTTGGACGTGGCCGCGCAGCGTTCGCCTTCGCTAAGCTGGTCGGGGTTCATCGCAAGGCACATGGAGCAGCCCGCCATGCGCCACTCAAAGCCTGCTTCCTTGAAGATGTCGGCGAGGCCCTCTTCCTCGGCCTGTGCCCGCACGAGGCCGGAGCCTGGCACGACCATGGCACGTTTGACCTTGATCTTCTTACCCTTAAGGATCTCGGCGGCGGCGCGCAGGTCTTCGATGCGGCCGTTGGTGCAGGAGCCGATGAAGACCGTGTCGATTTCGATGTCGGTCAGTTTCTGACCGGCGGTCAGGCCCATGTATTCGA
>JAHDFG010000060.1 GCA_020628265.1 Pseudooctadecabacter sp.
CGTGGTCTTATGAGGACCCCAAGGACGACGTGGCCGAGATCAAGGGCTATCTGGCGTTTTATCCTAACAAGGTCGCGGTTGAGCAGCTCTGATCAGGAGTGTTCTTCGGCCGCCGTGGCTGCCAGCGCCCGATTGAACGCCCGTAGCGCATCAATCTGGAACAACGCACCCCGCAACTCGGGCGGGCCGTCCCCTGTTGAAGTCACCACCACAGGAATAAAGGTGGATCCCGTCGCCTCAAGGATCGGCATCGCCTGATCGAGGGTCAGATCCTCGGCCACATAGGTGCCTTCCTGAATGAGTTTGGCACAGGCTTCCGCGTCTGCGGCGCGCGGGTGGTCGACCCCGCGCATGACGCTTGCCACCTTGAACGTGCTGAGCAGATAGGCCTGTGGCCCCGCCGCCAGATGCACCCCGCGCCGTTCCAACTGGCTAAGGAAGAAACTGCGGTCCACAAGGCGCGATGCCAGCGCGGATGACAGGGACACCGACACCATCACCGCAATCCCCGTTTGCCAGTCGCCCGTCAGTTCAAACACAATCAACGTGGTGGAAATCGGCGATCCCAGAACAGCTGCCGATACGGCCCCCATGCCCGCCAGCGCATAAAGCGTCCCCTCCCCCGAAACGTCCGGAAAAATCGCAGTGGCCACGATCCCGAAGGCCAGCCCCGTCAAGGCGCCAACCATCAGCGACGGGGAAAACACCCCCCCGCCCATGCGGCCCGCCATCGTGATGGCGACGGCGAAAATCTTGATGATGACGAACACCACGGCCTCATGGAACAACAGCCGGCCCGTCAAAGCATCCGACGTTGTCTCATAACCCACGCCGATAATATGCGGATAGAAGATTGCGATCGCGCCAAGCAAGGTCCCCGCCACCATCGGACGCAGATATCGGGGCAAACCCGAGCGCGCCTGCAAAGCAGTGCCAAGGTCGTCCGCCCAGAAAATCGTCCGCATCAGGATCACCGCGACCAGACCGCAGAGCAGCCCTAGGATCAGAAAGGCAGGCAGTTCGACATAGAAGGCGAGGATGTTCTGGTTGGGGATCAGAAACTCGGTCACATCGCCGTAGACCAGCCGGTTGATCACCGTGCCTGCGACCGACGCGATGACAATCGGGGCAAAGGCATGGACCGCAAAGTGGCGTAGGATAACCTCAAGCGCGAACAAGGCCCCCGCGATGGGCGCGTTGAAACTGGCGGACACGGCGGCGGCAACGGCACAGCCCAACAGGTCACGCCCCGTGATGCCGTCGGCGCGGATGGCACGGCTGACAAAGGTCGACAGGATCGCGGCAAGATGGACGACCGGCCCTTCACGGCCCGTCGATCCGCCCGTGGACAGCGTGATGAAAGAGGCCACGGTTGAGGCAAAACCCTTACGCCGTTCAACGCGCCCCTCATACAGGGCAGCGCCCTCAATCACATCCGCCACAGACCGCACGCGGCCATCGTCGGTAAAGCGGTTCAGGATCAGACCCACAGCCAGGCCACCGACCATAGGGATCAACAGGATCCACCACCAATCCAGCTCGGCGGCGATGGAATGCAGATGCGCCACATCATCCGTGCCGTATAGCCATGCCTGCAACGTCTCGATGCCGAACCGAAAAGCAATGGCAGCGCAGCTCGCCACGATCCCGATGACCAAAGCGATGAACCAGAACTGCACCTGACTTGGCCCACGGGTCCGCACAAGGGTCCAGCCGTCGCGACAGGCGCAGACCACGTCATCGACGCTCTGCCCGATCAGCGACTTCTGCGGCTTGCTCATCTGCCCTGCCCTGTCCCAAGCGACATCTTTTATCGCGCACGTCCCTGCCTTAAGGTCTGGTGACTTCACCGGAAAGGGGCCACATGACGATACAAACGGCCATAGACGCGCTGGCACCAGTGTTAGGCGATCGCTTGTCGCGGTCCAAGTCCGATCTGGACGCCCATGGCCAATCGGAAACTCATTTCCGCGTGACCCCGCCCGATGCGGTCGCCTACCCCCAGTCCACCAAGGACGTCGCCACGATTGTCAAAATTTGTGCAGACCATGACTGCCCCGTGATCGGCTACGGCGCGGGCACGTCGCTTGAAGGCCACGCACTCGCTGTGCAGGGGGGCCTCGCAGTGGACTTTCGCGATATGTCCGCCGTGTTGGAGGTCCGCGCCGAAGACATGACCGCCCGCGTCCAGCCGGGCATCACACGCGAGGCCCTGAACGAGGAGTTGCGCGCAACGGGGTTGTTCTTTCCCGTCGACCCCGGGGCCAATGCCTCGATCGGGGGGATGGTCAGCACGCGCGCCAGCGGGACGACCGCCGTGCGCTACGGGACGATGCGGGACAACGTGGCCGCACTTGAGGTCGTGATGGCGGACGGACGCATCATCCGCACCGGCACCGGCGCCCGCAAATCCAGCGCAGGTTACGATCTGACCGCCCTTATGGTCGGCTCGGAAGGCACGCTTGGCCTGATCACCGAAGTCACCCTGCGCCTCCATGGTCAGCCAGAGGCCGTCGGGGCTGCGACCTGTGCGTTCAATAGCATCGAAAACGCCGTTGCAGCCGTGACAGCCACCATCGCGATGGGCATCCCCATGGCGCGGATCGAATTTCTGGATGCCGCCGCCGTCGCAGCCGTCAACGCATACTCCAACGCCAGCTTCCCGCTGACCCCGCACCTGATGGTGGAATTCCACGGCACCGACGCGGGCGTCGCCGAACAGGCCGAACGATTTGGCGAGATTGCAGCAGAATACGGCGGTGCGGCCTTCGAATGGGCCACCCGCGCCGAGGACCGGACCCGCCTGTGGACCATGCGGCACCACGCCTATTGGGCGATCCTTGCAACCCGCAAAGGGGCGACCGCCATCGTGACGGACGTCTGCGTGCCGATCAGCGCGCTGGCCCAAGCGGTGGAGGAAACGCAAAGCGACATAGACGCCTCGCCCCTGTCCGCGCCCATTCTGGGCCACGTGGGCGATGGCAACTTCCACGCCATCCTGATGATCGACCCCGAAGACGAAGCCGAACGCAAAGCTGCACAGGCCCTGTCCGCCGGTATGGCGGAACGCGCGTTGCGTCTGGGCGGAACTGTGACGGGCGAACACGGCGTGGGCATCGGCAAACTGGACTACATGGCCGCCGAACACGGGGGCGGTTGGGACGTCATGGCAAGCGTAAAGCGGGCGCTCGATCCGCAGAACATCCTCAACCCCGGCAAAGTGGTCAGGATGAACGGATGACCAAGGACAAAGACACCCCACCACAGTCAGACAACGAGGTGATCGACCGGATCTACGAGGTCGCTGTCGATCCTTCCCGCTATGAGGCCCTGCTCGACCACTGGGAGGCCATGATCGGGCCGCAGCGGGCGGGTGCCCATGGCGAGCTGGAGGCCGCCCCCGCCATCGGCCTTGACCATCTTGCCGGTCACATCGAACGCGCGGATCAGGTGCTGGACCGCGTCATTAATACCGACACGCCGCAGGGGCCGGACGCCCTTGTGACCCAAATTGACCGCTCCGCGGCCTTCGCCGTTGATGACGGTTTGCGGGTCCTTGCCCATAACCTTGCGGCGGCCCAACAACTCAAAATCACCATCGGCAGCCGGATCGAGGACCTGAGCCTCGGCGACGGCGATGCAGGCCAGCTGGCCCAACACATCCGGCGTCTGCTGCGCGCAAATGACGACACGCCCGTGGTCTTGCGCGCGCGCGATGGTTCAAGCGACCGTTTGGTCGTGTTTCACCTGCGCTGCGTGCGCACCGATCCGGCGGGACCATTCGTGCTGGTTCTGTCGTCCGATATGGGGTGGCCCCACGGCTTTAGCGACATGCTCCGCGCTGCGTTCGAACTGACGCCGGCCGAAACAGATGTGGTCCGCGCCCTGACCGAGGGCCGCACCCTCGCCCAAGTGGCCGAGGCCCGCAGCCGCAGCATCGACACGATCCGCGCGCAATTGAAATCGATCATGGCCAAGACCGAAACGCGCAGCCAGACGGAGCTGGTGCGCCTGACGCTGTCCACCATGGAGATCGCGCAGTTTACGGCTGCGGCAACCGATACCGCACCGGAGACATCGACAGGTTTCGCCCGCCTGAAACCGGTGCCGTTCCATACGATCACCCTGCGCGACGGGCGGCGGATGGACTACCTGATCCTTGGCGATCCGGTGGGCCGCCCGCTGATCTACCTGCCGCTGGACTACGGCCTCACCCGCTGGCCCGCCGATGCCGAAGAAGATGCCCGCAAGCGCGGCATCAGGGTCATCGTTCCGGTCCGCGCGGGCTTTGGCCATTCAACCCCTTTGCCCAAGCGCGCGCCCTACATGCCGGAGCTTGCGGACGATCTGGCCGAACTGATGAACGCGCTCGGCGTCAAATCGGCCCCCTTCCTCAGCCTTGGAGGGGACAGCCACATCGCAACCATGTTCCACGCAGCCCACCCCGACCGGATCACCGCCCTTGTGGCCTGCGCCGGTGTTCTGCCAATGACGCGCCCCGAACAATACGACCGCATGGACAAATGGCACCGCTTTATTCTTGCCGGTGCCCGCTATACGCCGCACCTTCTGCCGTTCATGGTGAAGGCAGGGTTTGCCTTGGCCAAACGGCTGGGCAAGCGGGGCTTCCTGCATGCCGTCTACGGCAAGTCCGATGCGGATATGAACACCATCGCCGACCCTGATGCGTTCGAGGCCTTGGTGGTCGGATCGGAAGTCTGCCTGTCGGACCGTCACAGCGCCCATGATGCCTTCTCCCGCGAGGTCATCTCGCACGAGACGACGGAATGGACCGAGGATGCACTCGCCATGAAAGACAGCATCCCCGTGATCTTCATGAATGGCCTGCAAGACCCGCAGACGCCCCCCGCGACCCTGGCGGAATTCAAGGCGGACTATCCGTGGATTGCCTTTGATGTCTTCCCCGACGGCGGGCAGCTTTTGTTCTTTTCAAAGTGGCGTCAGGTGCTCGACCGGGTACAGGATTTCCTTACCCCGGATTGATTTACCCCATTTGGGGTAAGCGCAGAATTTACCAAAGGGTTAATTTTGATTCCATTAAGAACGACATAGCTAATGGTCTTCGGACCCAAAATTTCTTTTAGACCCCGTTTGAGCGAGTGTGGTGATGGCGGGTTTTTCAAATCGTCGGGTGACCGACAAACTTAAGCGGCCTGGGGGGGCAATGACGCGCTATATTCAGCGTTAAACTCCCAAATGGCCGCTTTTGCTTTTGCGACATTTCAATGTGAACGCAGGGGGCAAACCCAATCAGGATTGCACGTAGGCGATCTGGGCCCGTTTAGGCCGCCAGCAAGGCTTTTGCGGCCGCACGCGCCTCGTCCGTGATCGTGTCGCCACTGATCATACGGGCGATTTCGTCGATCCGGTCCGCATCGGCCAGCCCGACCACCGTCGACAGGGTCGCCTCTTTCGTCTGGCGCTTTTCCACGCGCCAGTGATGATCCCCAAGGGCCGCCACCTGCGGGCTGTGGGTGACAACCAGCACCTGCCCCTGCCCTGCAAGTTGCGACAGCCGCCGACCAACGGCGTCCGCAGTGGCCCCGCCCACGCCGCGGTCGATTTCATCGAAAATCAATGTCAGCCCTGAATCAGCCCCGGTCAGACAGACCTTCAGCGCCAGCAGAAAGCGGCTCAGCTCGCCCCCCGACGCAATCTTTCCAATCGGCCCCGCAGGGGCGCCGGGGTTGGTCGCCACGGTGAAGGCCACCGTATCCACACCGTCAGGCCCTGCCTCGGTCGGTGTGATTTCTGTCGCAAAAACAGCGCGTTCCATCTTTAGCGGGGCCAGTTCGCCAGCCATCGCCTTGTCCAGCTTCGCTGCTGCCTTGCTGCGCTGCGCTGTCAGTTTGGCCGCCGCATCGTCGTAGGCCGCTTGCGCGGCATCAACTGCGGACTTCAGATCCGCAAGGTCGGACGCGCCGCGATCCAGATCCTGCAAACGGCTCCGCAGACCGTCCGCGAAAGTCCCAAGATCATCCGCCAGAACCCCATGTTTCCGCGCCAGACCTCGGATTGCGAACAGACGTTCCTCAACCTGTTCCAACTCATTGGGATTGAAGGCCAGCGCATCCATGCAGGCCTCAACGCCCGATTGCGCCTCCGACAATTCGGCCATAGCGCGGTCGAGTGCGGCCAAGGCCCCCTCGAGCGTCCCGTCCGCCTGACCTGCCGCGTCCGACAGCCAGCGGGCCGCGTCCCCCATCATGCCCTCGGCCCCATTCAGGCCAAGCGCCTCATAAGCCTTAGAGATATCTTCCCCAATCTTTTCAGCCGCTTGCATCCGGCGACGTTGTTGATCCAACTGCGCATCTTCGCCCGGCTCAGGCGATAGCGCATCCAACTCGCCAACCGCATGACGCAGGAAGTCCTCTTCCTCCTGCAATTCGGCGACGCGGGCTTCGGCAGTGGTCAAATCCGACTTGGCCGCGGACAAGGCACGCCACGCGGCGCGTACACGGTCCCGTCCCGCCTGCAATCCGCCAAAGTCGTCCAGCAACATCATATGTCCACGCGGGTTCAACAGGCCGCGGTCATCATGCTGGCCGTGCAGTTCCACAAGCGTCTCGGACACGGCGCGCAAAATCTCACCACTGACGCGCCGGTCGTTGATCCAGGCGGTCTTGCGCCCGTCCTTGCTGTTCACCCGCCGCAGGATCAGCGCATCGTCGTAGGCAAAACCCGCCTCGCGCAGCACATCCCATGCCGCGTGATCCTCGGCGAGATCAAATTCGGCAATAACTTCTCCCTGATCGGCCCCCTGCCGGACCAGTTCCGCACGGCCCCGCCAACCAAGGACAAAGCCTAAGGAATCCAACAGGATCGACTTGCCCGCCCCTGTTTCACCGGTCAGCACGTTCAGCCCGGGCTGAAACGCAAGTTCCAGCCGGTCGATGATCAACATATCGCGGATATCAAGGTGTCGCAGCATTCATGCGATGGCGGGCGTCAGCCCACCTCCCCCGTCACAGCCATTCGCCGCGCACCATCTGGCGGTAGATGGCAGACAACCAGTTGTCCCCGATCGAACGCGGCTCAAGCCCCTGCCCCGTCAGCAAGGCGTAGCTGTCCTCGTACCACTCGGTCGACTGGTAGTTATAACCAAGGATCGCGCCCGCTGTCTGGGCCTCTTCCACCAACCCCAGCGACAGATAGGCCTCAACCAAGCGGTGCAGGGCCTCTGCGGTGTGCGATGTGGTCTGAAAATCCTCAACCACGATGCGGAACCGGTTCACCGAAGCCGCAAAGTGATCGCGTTTCAGGTAATAGCGCCCGATTTCCATTTCCTTGGCGGCCAGATGGTCAAACGCCAGATCGAATTTCAGAACCGCCGACCGCGCGTATTCGCTTTCGGGATACCGTTCGATCACGACGCGGAGCGCCTGCAACGCCTGAAACGTCAGGCCCTGATCGCGGCCCACTTCGTCGATCTGGTCATAATACGACAAAGCCAGCAAATACTGGGCGTAGGCTGCATCCTCATCGACCGGATAGAAGTCGATATAGCGTTGGGCGGCGGCGCGGGAATTGGGGTAATCCTGATCGCGGTGATAGGAAAACGCCTGCATGATCAAGGCGCGTTTGGCCCATTCAGAATAGGGATAAAGACGCTCAATCTCGCCGAAGTAGAAGGCGGCGTCATCCGCATCGCCACGCTCCAGCTCAAACTCGCCCCGCTCAAAGATTTCCTGCGCGGTGTAGGCGTCCAGCGCCCCTTCGGCACGGCTGTCAAACCCGCCACAGCCGGCCAGCAGGCCAAAGGCCGCCGTCCCCGCAACAAGGGTCATGCGAAATCGTGTGATACTGCTGCGGCCCAACATTAAGGCGCCCCCGCTCAGGTTTGTCGTCCGAAACGTCCTTTCGGTTACGATGGGTCTAGCACAGAAAAAAGCGAGGAAAAATGCCTTTTGCGTGTGTAACGCAAAGGTGGCTCAGGCAGAGGCCGGAAGGTCCGACCAACGCAGGCCAACACCCGGCAACCGGGCTGCCGTTGATGCATCCGCTTCGGCCCAGCACCACGCATCGGGATCATCAAACAAGGCCCGCAAAAGCGCGTTGGTGACAGCGTGACCGGCCTTATGGCCCGTGTAGCGGCCAAGGATCGGCGCACCTGCTGTGTACAAATCACCCAAGGCATCCAGCATCTTGTGGCGCACAGCCTCGTCTTTGTGACGCAGACCACCAGGGCTGAGGACATCCGCACCATCCACAACAACAGCGTTTTCCAGCGTCCCGCCAAGGGCCAGACCCTGCGCGCGCATGGCATCGACGTCGGCGGACCGACAGAACGTGCGGCTGTCGCACAGCTCACGCACGAAGGCACCGTTCGCCATATTCAGGGTCTTTTCCTGATGGCCGATGGCACGGTCGGCAAAGTCGATCTCGAACTCGATATGCAGCGTATCCGCGGGATCCAGACGTGCTGTTGCCTCCCCCACCTGGACAGCGACGGGCTTGCGCACCTCGATCACGCGCAACGGGGCGGCAAGGCGGCGGACGCCCGCCCGCAGGAACCCTTCGACGAATTGTGCGGCAGACCCGTCAAGGATCGGCACTTCGGGGCCGTTCACTTCGATCAGGGCGTTGTGCACGCCGCAGCCCGCCAAGGCCGCCATGATGTGTTCGATGGTCGAGACGGAAACACCCGCCGCATTCTCGATCCGCGTGTTCAGCGGAGAGACAATGACAACGTTCCACAGGGCTGGAATATCGGCCGCATCTTTCGCGACATCGGTCCGGCGGAAGACGATCCCGTGGTCAGCCGGCGCAGGGCGCACAACAACAGCAGCAGGTTCCCCGAGGTGGAGGCCCTTGCCTTCGAATGCCACAATGGTGTCGAGCGTCGTTTGCACGCAGATTCCCGTCTTTTGGTTGCCAAAGACCTAAGGAATGGGATGCCGCGGCTCAACACACAGTTTGCAACGGACTGAAACATGACTGTTACAAACGGGCGGGATATCGCGGATTTCGCCGCTGCAGCGCGGCAACCCTCTGTTAAACAAAGAAAAAGGGCCGCCCTTCGGCAGCCCTTTACAGTAAATTGTTACCTAGCGTCGCGGCGGTATCAGTTCGCTTGACGGCGCAGGAAGGCCGGAATTTCGATACGTTCCTGATCCGGATCCGTCTCAGCCGTCGGGGCCGCTTGCGGGGCTTCCTCACGCAGGGGAGCGACCGGAGGCTGTGGACGCTCTTTCGCTTGACCGTCCTGCTGGCCGGTCATGCGGCTGATCAGGCTGTTCAGGCCACCCAGACGCGGCTTGCCTGCATCCTCTTCCGTGGTCGCAGCAGGTGCTGGTGCGGCGGCAGGCTGCGTGCGGGCGGCTGCGGTGCGCAGACGGTCCAGCGTTTCCTGTGTCGGGGTGCCAACCGGCGGGCGCTGCGGTGCCACGAAGGCATCGGTCGGCGCTTCGATTTCAGGCTCCGGACGCGGCTGGTAGGCGGCTGGCGGCAGATCGGCCTCAGCAGCGGCAGCAGCGGCAGGCGCGTCAAAAGTTGGCTCAGCGGCGGGCGTGTCGAACAAGGACGGCTCGGATGCCGCTTCTTCAATCACTTCTTCTGTGGGCTCCGGTGCAGCGGTCGCAGCGACAGACGTCACGGCCACAGCTGGCGCAGGCGCAGGTGCTTCTTCCTTAACTTCAGCTGTCACTTGCTGGGTCAAAGGGGCTGCCATCGGGCGGCGCGGCACAGGGATGTCAGAGGTCTTGGCCACGGCATCAATGCCGGTCGCCACAACGGAGACGCGCATCTTGCCTTCCATGCCAGTATCCAGCGTGGAACCCACGATGATGTTGGCATCCGGATCGACCTTTTCGCGGATCTTGTTGGCTGCTTCGTCCAGCTCGAACAGGGTCAGGTCGTAGCCACCGGTGATGTTGATCAGCACGCCGCGCGCACCTTCCAGCGAAATCTCGTCCAGCAGCGGGTTGGCGATGGCCTTTTCGGCGGCCTGTACGGCGCGATCCTGACCTTCGGCCTCGCCTGTGCCCATCATGGCCTTGCCCATCTCGTCCATCACGGCGCGAACGTCGGCAAAGTCGAGGTTGATCAGGCCCG
>JAHDFG010000061.1:0-2163 GCA_020628265.1 Pseudooctadecabacter sp.
GGCAAGGCCCCTGCCCGCAGCAGCACCGCCAGATTGGTCGATTCCTCGACCGAGAAGCGGCCGGTGATAATCCCCGACCCGCCCGAGATATGGGCCTGAATGGTCGGCGCGCTCACCACCTCGTTGTCGAGAACGATCGCAAAAGGCGATCCGATGTTTTCCAAGGTGTAGTCGCCAAATTTCCGCGCGCCCGACGGGTTGAACCGGAAGGTCACGGCGGGGCGGTTGTTTTCGTCAAATGTCGGCTGGCTGTCGACCAAATCCTCACCCGTCACAACGGGGGAGCGTTCAACGATGTAGAACAGCCCCTCTTGGTCCAGCGACGGGATCACCATATTGCCCGCACCGGCACGGGCCTCAAGATCACCTGTCGTGCCAACGACCGGATGGAAGCCCAGTTGCGCGGTGGTACCGATGATGTCCTTGACCTCTTGTGCGGACCCCACGCCCGGCACCTGAATGAGGATCCGATCCGAACCCTGACGCTGGATCGACGGCTCACGCGTGCCGACCTCATCAATCCGGCGGCGGACAATCTCCAAAGCCTGACGCACGGTGCGGTCGTCTGTAGCGACCATTTCAGCTTCCGACAGGGAGACCACGAATTCCGTGTCGGAAATGGACCGCACCACAATGTCGGTCTGCAAGCTGCCCGTGACGGACACCACTTGCTGCGCCAATCCGCGCACCAGTTCCGTGGCCCGCGCCATGCCATCCGCATTGGAAATCCGCACACGCAACTCACCGGGCGTGTCGCTCACATCCAGAACAGAGCCTATGACATCCCGCTCGGCCAACAGCACATCACGGACCTCGCCCCACATGGCGCGCATACGGCTTTCGTAAACGTCTTCAACCTGAACCTCGGCCAACAGCTGCGCCCCGCCCCGCAAATCAAGGCCAAGGTTCACAAGGTTGTCCGGCATGAAACCGGGCCAAGCGCCGGCGTCTTCCGCAAGGCTTTCGGCCGTCACGCCGCGGGCCTCCATCTCGGCCGTTGTCAGCTGGCTGGCAATCAGGGCCTCTGCATCGTTGGACCGCTCAACCGTGCCGTAGAACCCGTTGGGCAAGGCCACCAACAGGCCGAACGCGACGACCAGCCAAATGGCAACGCGCTTCCAAAGATCAATCTTAAGCATGGTCAGTCCCTGTGTTGCCGCATCAGGCCGTTTGGTCGGCCCAACTGACGCGCGGTCTTGAAAGAAATGTAGCGCCACCGACCCATCTGGCCCGCGACGCGCAGTCTGAAATCAAAAGGCCCCACTGGTCTGCGGGGCCTTCGGCACTCAAGCGTCCGCAGGCTCGGTCTTGTTGAGGACCTGCGCGATTGTGGACCGCACGACACGCACTTTCATGCCCTCGCCCAGTTCAACCTCGATCTCGTTGTCGTCCTTGACCTTGCTGACCTTGCCGATCAGCCCGCCTTGCGTGACCACCTGATCGCCACGGCGCAGGGCCGCAACCATCGCCTGATGCTGCTGCAACTTCTTTTGCTGCGGGCGGATCAGCAGGAAATACATGATCGCGAAGATCAGGATGAGGGGGATAAACTGGCCGAGTGCTTCCATAGCGGGTCTTCCTTGTGGATCGGCGGGGCACCTGCCCTCGCGCAAAGTTGCGGCACCCTAAGGGTGGAGCGCCGGATTCGCAATGTGATCTGAGGGCAAATTAACCGCTCTTCAAGGGGGTGCGGCCATATCAGCAGCCATACGTGAGCCATACGCAAGCCATACGCTTTCCATACGCGAATTTTTGCGCCATATGGCCTGCACGAATTGATTAACCAGAGGACAGACCAATGCACGACATGCGCGCCATCAGAGAGAACCCCGCTGCCTTCGACGCAGCCCTCTCCCGCCGCGGAGATGCGCCCTTGTCCTCTGAACTGCTGGCAATGGACGAAGCCCGCCGCGCCAAAATTCAGGCCGCCGAAACCGCTCAGGCCGAGGCCAACAAAGCGGCCAAAGAGGTCGGTGCCGCCAAGGGTCGCGGGGATGAGGCCGAGTTCGAACGCCTGCGCGCGCTGGTCGGTCAGAAGAAGGCCGAGATCGCGGCGCTGAACGATGAGGCGAAGGCGCAGGATGCGGCTTTGACCGCTCGTCTGGCCGAAATCCCGAACCTGCCAGCCGAGGACGTGCCGGACGGCGCGGACGAGGATGACAA
>JAHDFG010000061.1:2263-6553 GCA_020628265.1 Pseudooctadecabacter sp.
AAATCCCGAACCTGCCAGCCGAGGACGTGCCGGACGGCGCGGACGAGGATGACAACGTCGAAATCAACCGCTGGGGCACCCCGCGTGAGATTGATAACCCATTGGAACACTTCGACATTCCCGCCGTCAAAGGCGGCATGGATTTCGAGACGGCGGCGAAAATCTCGGGCAGCCGTTTTGTGTTGCTCAGCGGTGCCGTGGCCCGTGTAAATCGCGCGCTCGCACAGTTCATGCTGGATGTGCACACGATGGACAATGGCCTGACGGAGGTGAACACCCCCGTCATGGTGCGCGATGACGCCATGTACGGCACGGACAAATTGCCCAAGTTTGGTGAGGACAGCTACCGCACCGAAGAAGGCATGTGGCTGATCCCCACATCCGAGGTGCCGCTGACCTACATCGCCGCGGGCGATGTGATGGACGAGGGTGACCTGCCCCGCCGCTACACCGCGCACAGCCTGTGCTTCCGCTCCGAGGCCGGAAGCGCCGGCCGCGACACCGCTGGCATGTTGCGCCAGCACCAGTTCGAGAAGGTCGAAATGGTCAGCGTCACCCATCCCGACGAAAGCGACACCGAACAAAAGCGCATGCTGCGCTGTGCGGAAGACATCCTAGAACGCCTTGAAATCCCTTACAGAACTGTCGTCCTGTGCACAGGTGACATGGGCTTCGGGGCGCGCCGTACCTATGACATCGAGGCGTGGCTGCCTGGCCAGGGCACCTATCGTGAGATCAGCTCGGTCTCGACCACCGGCGACTTCCAAGCCCGCCGCATGAACGCACGGTTCAAGCCTAAGGACGGCGGCAAGCCGCAGTTCGTCCATACGCTGAACGGCTCTGGCCTAGCGGTCGGGCGCTGTTTGATTGCGGTGCTGGAAAATGGACAGCAGCCGGATGGCTCTGTCGCCCTTCCCACAGCCTTGCACCCCTATTTGGGCGGCAAAACGGCCATCGCGGCGGACGGATCACTCGTCTAGGTCTTCGGACCGTCGGGCCCGCTCCGGTGGGCCCGGCCATGTCATCAGGTCCGGCAGGTGGGTATAGGCACCGTCCGTAATGCGGTGCGCATTGCGCATTTGGTCCCGCTGCTCGTCCGTCATTTCAAACAATTGGTCGTAGATGCCCTTTAGCGACGGGTTACGCATGTAGCCCTCGTCGCTGAACACACGATCAATGGCCAGCATGGACATCTCCGACAGGTCGTTTGGCCCCGCGCGGTCGTTCGTCCACGCATTCAGGATGCTCGCCAGCCCGACGGGGCCAAATTTGTTGTCCAGCTTTTCATTGACATCGAACCGGTCCGCCACATGCCGGAACTCCCGCCAGTCAAGCGCCAGACCGGCCTTCGCGGCCCCCAGCATCACCCATGTGAGAGACACCGACGACAGCCCGCGCCGGCGGCCGCCGCCACCCACTGACCCATGATTGCCCGGAAACCATTGCTGCAAATACTCGGGCACGAAGTGTTCGTACCGAGTGTTGAGGTCGCCCATGTTGTCCCACGGCAGCGACGGAAACGTCTTGCGCCGTTCGTCGATTGAAATGGCGTGACGTGCTGCCAGCACCATTGATGACAGATGGGCATCATGAAACTGGTATTTATCGTTCAACATGGAGGCAAACGGCAACGCGGCGGGGATGCCCAATGCCTTCACGGTATCCCAAACACCCAAGTAGCTGATCTTGAGGTCGACGACGTCTTCGTGCCGATGTCCATGCTTCACTCGCCACGCGCGTTCGTCAGCGGAGGTGACAACATCCGGCGACAGATCAAGGCGAAAGGCGTAGCTGTCTTCGGTGCGGGGATGCGTTTCGGGCGCGCGGTTCACGTACCGCGCCACAGCCTCCGGAATATCGCGCAGTCTATCCCGTTTACAAATGCCTGCCGACCGGATGAACCCCACCAAAGACCGCGCGGCAAAAGCCCCGCGCGAGAACCCGAAGATCATCACTTCATCGCCCGGCTCATAGGCGAAGACCAACTGCCGGTACATGTCTTCCATGATCGACAAAAGGCCCCACCCCAAAGTGCCCCCAAAGACACGGTCCATCTTTCTGGCCAGCCAGTTGTTGCCCGCGCCCGACCCCACGCCAGCCGTGTAGAGGACGATCTGCGGCATGCCCGTGTCGGTGCGGTGCTCCACGCATCGCGCAAGCCGCACGACGTTGGTCGGATGCTCTGCATCTGGGCGGTTCCACGTCCCGTCGATAAAAATAACAATGCGTTTCATAGGCTTACCCCGATCAATTCGCGCAATGGTTGAACATAGGTGCCCTTGGGTCAAGTCTGCTTTTCCAGACTGCATAACGGCCTAAATGAACAAATTGAGGCTGACAGCGTTAACCTCAGCAAGACAAAGGACCAAAGACACAATGACCCGCGCCGTTCTAACACTGCTTTTCACTGCAACATTCGTGCTGTCACCGCTTCTGACATCCCCTTTCTCGGGGTTTCGAGAAGACCAACTGCCGATCCCGCAGATTGAGCCACCCATCCAACCTGCTGGCTACGCCTTCTCCATCTGGGGACTGATCTACGGCTGGCT
Source organism: Pseudooctadecabacter sp. (assembly GCA_020628265.1). GTDB lineage: Bacteria > Pseudomonadota > Alphaproteobacteria > Rhodobacterales > Rhodobacteraceae > Octadecabacter. The sequence goes on from JAHDFG010000061.1 coordinate 4,813, forward strand.
GGTTGTGTCTGCGGTTTTCGGGGTCTGGAAACGGAAACGGGACGCCAGCTGGGACGTGATGCGCGGGCCGCTGATTGTCAGCCTAGCCCTGGGCACACCTTGGCTTTGGGTCGCAAACCAGTCGGCCATCGCGGCCACGCTGCTGATCTTCGCGATGGCCATTCCAGCTGTTATCGCGTTGATGCGGGCACCCTCCGATGATGCGGGCTGGGCCCGCTGGCCCGTGTCGATCTATGCAGGTTGGCTGACGGCGGCGTCTTTCGTGTCATTGGGCAGCACGATGGCCGGATATGGCATCCTGTTCGACCAGACCGGCTGGGCCTACGCTGGAATCACACTGGCCTTGATCGTGGCGGTGACGGTGCAGTGGCGCATGCCGACAGCACCGGGCTATGGACTTACGGTAATCTGGGCCAGCGTCGGCATCATTGTCGCGAACGGCTTGTCAGGTGTCTCCGCTCTGGCAGGGGCCGGCATCGTGTTGCTTGCTGTGTTGCTGTGGTCTGAGACACTGGAACGTCAGACCAAAGCGCGGCTCGCCAGCTGACCTACTTCTCGTCCGCGCGGCCCTTGCCCAAGTGTTTGCGCAAGCGGGACGGCGTTGACTTCGTCTTGTTCTTGTAAGGGTTCTTGTCCGCCTGCGAGCGGAAATGCAGACGAATAGGCGTGCCAGGCATGTCGAAATCCAGCCGCAACCCGTTGACCAGATACCGCGCGTAACTGGCGGGCAGAAGGTCGGGGTGGCTGCACATCACCACAAACCCCGGCGGGCGGGTTTTGACTTGCGTCATGTAGCGCATTTTGATGCGGCGGCCCTGCGGTGCCGGCGGCGGGTGTGCCTCGGTCATGCCAAGAAGCCAGCGGTTCAGCTGTGCGGTCGTCACGCGGCGGTTCCAGACGTCATGCGCCTTCAGGATCGCTTCCTGCAGGCGATCGAGGCCCCTGCCCGTTTTGGCCGACACCGTGATCAGCGGCGCACCGCGCAACTGCGGCAGAAGCCGTTCGAACTGTTCTTTCAGCTCTTTGAGCTTGGCCTGCTTTTCGTCCTCGACATCCCACTTGTTGACAGCAACAACGACCGCGCGGCCTTCGCGTTCGGCCAGATCGGCGATGCGCAGGTCCTGCTGTTCGAACGGGATTTCTACGTCGAGCAGAACGACGACAACCTCAGCGAATTTCACCGCACGCAGGCCATCGCTTACCGAGAGTTTTTCCAGCTTTTCCTGAACCTTAGCGCGTTTGCGCATACCGGCAGTGTCGAAGATGCGCACTGGAACAGAAGCATCATGGCTGACCCAATCCATCTGGACCGAGATCGCATCACGGGTGATCCCGGCCTCAGGGCCCGTCAGCAAACGGTCTTCGCCAAGGATCTTGTTGATCAGCGTGGATTTACCCGCATTGGGGCGGCCCACAACGGCAATCTGTAGCGGTTTGGCACGGGTCGGGACGCGGGGTGCGTCCTCGTCCTCATCCTCGACATCGACGTCCGTCTCTGGCGCATCGGCTGCGGCGCGTTCTTCGAATTCATCGGCCAGCGGCATCAAGATATCATAGAGATCGCCCAGCCCCTCACCATGTTCAGCAGAAAGGCGAATAGGTTCCCCGAGGCCAAGGCTGAAGCCTTCCAGCACGCCTGCGTCGGCGGCTTTGCCCTCGGCCTTGTTCGCGGCGAGGATCACATGAGCGTTCTTCTTGCGCAGGATGTCGGCAAAGACCTCATCCGCGGGCATCACGCCGG
>JAHDFG010000061.1:6653-9921 GCA_020628265.1 Pseudooctadecabacter sp.
GCGTTCTTCTTGCGCAGGATGTCGGCAAAGACCTCATCCGCGGGCATCACGCCGGTGCGCCCGTCGTACATGAACAGGCAAATGTCGGCCATTTCCACCGCACGCTCGGTCAGGCGGCGCATCCGGCCCTGCAGGCTTTCGTCGGTGGCTTCTTCCAAACCGGCGGTATCAATGACGGTGAAGCGCAAGTCACCCAGCTTTGCCGCGCCTTCACGCAGGTCGCGCGTCACGCCCGGCTGGTCATCGACCAACGCCAGCTTCTTGCCGACAAGACGGTTGAACAGTGTGGATTTGCCCACGTTGGGGCGGCCCACAATGGCGAGAGTGAAAGACATGGGTACGACTCGAAACAGGTTAGGGACAGCCCCCTACACCCATTCGGGGCTAACGGAAAGCCAACAGTTGTCCGCGCTGGCTGACAATATAAAGCGTCCCCCCCGCCACAATCGGGTTGGAAGCGGCCCCACCGGGCACATCGATCGTTCCAAGCAACGCGCCGGATGCAGGATCAAACTGTCGGATCACACCGTCACCGGAGCCCACGATCAGCCGCCCACCGGCAAGCACGGGACCATAGTGGGCGAAGCGGGTCTTCTGTCGCCGTTCGCGGGTTTCTTCGAACCCTGGCAGGGCCACCCGCCAGATCGGTGTGCCATCTGCCGCGTCCAGCCGGACCAACTCGCTCAGGTCATTGACCATGAAGACCGAACCACCAGCGGGCCAGACGGGGCCAACTGCGCCCTCTGTCGCGGTCCAGATGCGGTCGCCGTTGGCGATTTCCAAGGCCACGACGCGACCGGACACGTTACCGACATACACGCGAGAGCCATCAATGACCGGATCACCGGCAATGTCGGAGATGGTCGAGGCCGCCTGCCCCGGGCGTTGGCCCGTCACAATTGTCGACCAGCGCCGCAAGCCGCCTTCGGGGAAGGCTGCAAGGACCTCACCGGTTGGAAACGGGAAGATTGCGAAATCTCCATTCACAGCCGCCCCTGCACCGCCTGAGAAATTCGACACCGGCGCGGTGCTGGTCTGGGTCCAGCGGATGCGGCCATTGCCCAGCTCCAAGGCCCAAGCGCGGCCATCGCGGGCCACGACATAGGCCAGATCACCAAAGATCGTGGGCGCGGACGTGCCCGGCGCGTCAAGATCCTGACGCCAGAGTTCACCGCCCGTCGCGGGATCGAGGGCCACGACCTCGCCGAAACCGGTGGTGGCCAACACGACCGACCCGTTGGTCGCAAGCCCGCCACCCGATGCATCACGCGGATTGTCAGTTGGCGGAATGACAGAGCGGGACCACAGGGCCTCACCCGCGGTTGAGGTGGCGACCACCTGACTTTGGGAATCGAGCGTAAAGATGCGGCCAGCCGCAACCACCGGATCGGCTGTGATCCTCAGCCGACGGGTGTTGCCTGCCCCGATGTTGGCGGCAAAGACTTGGCTAAGGGATGCCCCCAGCTGCGGGTGCGAAATGGCATGGGACGGACCACCATTGCGGTGGGTCCATTCTGCATTCGCGGACATTGCAGGCAGAGAAATAGAACGGGCTTCGTTGACAAAAACATCCGCATCCAACGCCTCACCGCGAATGTCCAAACGCTCGCCAGGCAGGATGATGTCCTGTTCGCCACAAGCGGCCAGCAGGCCCGCGCAGGTCAAAAGGGCGGCAAGGGCCGTGCGGCGGTTCTGTCCGGCGCGCGCAGTCGCGATGCCCGAAGTCTTGATGCCTGTCACTGTCTTTCCCCCCATTACGGGCCCCTTTTACGGGTTTATTGGTCGCTCTCGAACGCGGCGGAGAAGGCCGCAACCAAAGCATCAACGTCGCCGTCCAAGGCCACAATCATACCGAATGCCCGATCACGCAACCCCCGCGTCACATCGGCATCCAGTGCGATCGCGCCAAATTGCTCTAGCGCGAGGTCGATCTCACCGGCTTCCACGTTCAAAAGCGCGATCTGTTCCTGCGCAATCAGACGGAAGGGTGCGCCGGGCGCTGCCAGATCCTCAAACGTGGCGCGACGTTCCTCTAGGCTAAGGGGGCCATCAGTCACCATTGCAGCCTTGAGCGCTGCAAGATCGCGGTAGACTTCAGGCGTATCGTCAGCCGTTGCGACACCGTCGAGCACCGCAATTGCAGCGGCGTCGTCTTCCATCTCGGAGAGGTTCGCTGCCTGCAAAAGCCCCGTAATGGCAGCAGCACCGCCTGACGCGTCGATGCTGGACAATGCCTCGGCGCGGGCCGCGTCATCATCAAGCTCAAGCGCTGCAAGGATCGCGTTGCCTGTTTCCTCGGCCGCAGCGGTTGCCTGGGCTTTGCGATATTCGGAAAACGCCGTGCCGCCGACCAGCAGCAGAACCACCACCACAGCGATCCAGCCATACTTGCGCATGTAGCCGAAAAGTTGGTCCTTGCGGACCTCTTCGCTGACTTCATCGATGAAGCTGTCGGTATTGCTCATGCCACCCTCGCCTTGTTGATCCGCCCCTCTTATCGCGAAGCGCAAGCGCGGGACAAGGCCGCGTGTACACCCTATGGGCAGCAGGCGGTTTTATGGGCAGGACCTTGTAAAAGTAAATTGCTTTAACATTTTCATGTTGCAGGTGCGGCAAAATAGTTTTAATCTGAACTGGATAGTTTAGTTAAATGGCCCTATGTCATAAAACATTCTTGGTCGGATCGGCTCCTGCGGGCCGGACGACGCCCTACTTACGAGAAACGTACCATGCGGATCATGCCCCTTCTCACAGCGATTATCGTGTCGCTTGCCCTTTATGGATTGGTGTTCGAGCGGGAGGCGCTGCTTGCCTTCGCGCAAGTCGAAACGTCTGAAACCGCGGATGAGATGGCCCAAGACACGATCGCACCCGTCAGTGTGGTGGTGATGATGTCCCAAGCCCAGACAGTGGACAACGCAGTCATCCTGCGGGGCCGTACCGAGGCCGCGCGTCAGGTGACCGTCGCGTCCGAGACTTCCGGTCAGGTCATCTCGGACCCGATCCGCAAAGGCGCCTTCGTTGAAGCCGGTGATTTGATGTGCCGACTTGATCCCGGTACGCGGGAGGCCTCATTGGCGGAAGCCCGCGCGCGCCTGACAGAAGCCCGCGGTCGCGTACCAGAGGCTCAAGCGGCTGTGGTTGAGGCCAACGCGCGGGTCCGTGAGGCCGAGATCAATGTAAACGCCGCCCGTCAGCTCAGCCAAGATGGTTTTGCCTCCGAAACCCGCCTTGTCAGCGCGGAAGCCGCCCTTGAGGCTGCGAATGC
>JAHDFG010000062.1:0-4671 GCA_020628265.1 Pseudooctadecabacter sp.
AGTTGCCCCGTCTGGCCACGGCACTGATGGGGTTCCACAAACTCTATTCCCGCGCCCTGCTCGCCAGTGCTGCTGCGCGAATTCGACGGACATTCAAACCCGCCTCATGACGGTCTTGAACAAAAAGACGCCGCAACGTGGCTGCGGAGGGGCCGGTGCGCGGTTAGGATGCGGCAAACAAAGATAAAGGCTGCGCATGTCTACAGATCCCCTCGTCGTCTTCACGCCCTCTGGCAAGCGTGGGCATTTTCCTGTCGGCACGCCCGTTCTGACGGCGGCCCGTCAGCTTGGCGTCGATCTGGACTCGGTCTGCGGCGGTCGCGGGATTTGTTCCAAATGCCAGATCACGCCCAGCTACGGGGAGTTTCCCAAGCACGGCGTGACAGCACGCGAAGGTGCCCTGTCCGAATGGAACGCTGTTGAACAACGCTACGACGACAAACGCGGGCTCGCTGCGGGGCGGCGGCTGGGCTGTCAGGCGACGGTGCAGGGCGATATCGTCATTGACGTGCCACCCGAAAGTCAGGTGCACCGCCAGGTCGTCCGCAAAGCTGCAAGCGCCCGCGCCATGGTTATGGACCCTGCGACGCGCCCTTATTACGTCGAAGTCGCAGAACCGGATATGCACACGCCCACGGGCGATCTGGAGCGGCTGGCACAGGCGCTGAAGGATCAGTGGGACATCGAGGACGTCACGGCGGGCATGGCCGTGCTGCGGAAGCTTCAGCCGGTCCTGCGCAAGGGCAAGTGGACGGCGACCGTTCTGGTTCACAAGGGTCATCAGGACAGCGGGCATCGCATCCTCGACATTCTGCCCGGATATGACGAAACGCCGATCTACGGGCTGGCCATCGACCTAGGCTCCACCACCATTGCAGCCCATCTGACGGATCTGCGCACAGGCGCCGTTGCGGCCTCCAGCGGGGTGATGAACCCCCAAATCCGGTTCGGCGAAGACCTGATGAGCCGCGTCAGCTATTCCATGATGAACGCGGGCGGTGCGGATGAGATGACGGGCGCCGTGCGCACAGCGATTGACGCGCTGGTGGACCAGCTCAAGGCCGAGGTGGCGATAGCGCCGGAACAAATCGTTGAGGCGGTCTTTGTCTGCAATCCGGTGATGCATCATTTGTTGCTGGGCATTGATCCGGTCGAACTGGGTCAGGCCCCGTTTGCTCTGGCCACGTCCAAATCTCTGTCGCTGGATGCTCGTGACCTTGACCTCAATTCAATGAACAACGCGGCCCGTGTGTTCATCCTGCCCTGCATTGCAGGCCATGTGGGGGCCGATGCCGCTGCCGTCGCCCTCTCTGAAGACCCTGCAAGCCAGACAGACCTGACCCTGATCGTCGACGTTGGCACCAACGCGGAAATCCTGCTGGGCAACACGTCCCAAGTTCTAGCCTGTTCGTCACCTACCGGCCCCGCGTTCGAAGGCGCGCAAATCAGCAGCGGCCAGCGCGCCGCCCCCGGCGCAATCGAACGGATCGAGATTGACCCCGAAACCAAGACGCCGCGGTTTCAGGTCATCGGCTCTGATCTGTGGTCCGACGACGAGGGCTTCGACGCAGCCATCGCCACGACCGGTGTGACCGGCATCTGCGGCTCCGGCATCATCGAGGCCGTGGCCGAGATGCGCATGGCGGGCCTGCTGGACGCCAAAGGGTTGATCGGATCGCCTGAGCAGACCGGTACATCCCGCTGCATCAGCGAAGGCCGCACCCATTCCTACGTCATTTACGATGGCACCGCCGACGGCGGCCCGTTGGTCACCGTGACCCAAGGCGACATCCGCGCGATCCAACTTGCGAAATCCGCGCTTTATGCAGGTGCACGGCTGTTGATGGACGAAATGGGCACGGACACCGTGGACCGCGTCGTGCTCGCCGGCGCCTTCGGGGCTCATATATCGCCCAAACACGCCATGGTGCTGGGCATGATCCCTGATGTGCCACTGGACAAGGTGACGTCGGCGGGCAACGCCGCTGGCACCGGCGCACGCATGGCGCTGTGTTCCGTGGCTGCACGCGCTTCCATCGAAAAGACGGTGCGGGAAATCACAAAGGTCGAAACCGCGATTGAGCCGAAGTTTCAAGAACACTTCGTCAATGCCAACGCGATCCCGCACGCAACCGATCCCTTTACCACCTTGCGGAGCATCACCCCCCTGCCCGATGTGGTCTTTAACACCGGCGGTGGCGATGACGCGGGCTCAGGCCGCCGCAGGCGTCGCCGCGCGGGATAAGGCAATCGCGGTCCCCAAGCCGCTTTACGCCGCAATCTGGTGCCCGTCCCCCTCGGGCCGGTTTTTCATTGTGCGGCGACGCATCCGCGGGCTGGCCTCGTCCGGCATCACGCGCCGGAGGGGTGGAATCTGCATACGGCGCAAGGATCGGGCCACATCATCTGCACGCTCTGCCTGCGCTGCGCGACCGGAAATACCTGCACCAACGATCGCCGCATAAAGCAGGAACAAATAGGCTGGGTAGGCAAGCAGCAGTGGATCAAGCGAGCCAACAGAAGCGACCCCAAAGGCAGACGACGCCAACAAAATCCACCACGCACTTCCGGTTTCGCTGTCTGGGCTGACGTAGGACTTGATGACCGTGCGCGCGCCGCCCAAGGCCGACACCCCGATCGACAATGCAAGGGCCACAGCTGCGGTGTCCATGACCGCCCAGCTGACAATTCCCAAACCCGCGATCCCCAGCACCCACAAACTGCCTGCACTAAAGATATTTCCGCTGCCCCAACGGACCGAAAGTGCAAAGACAACCAATGTGCCCCCGACCTGCACCCCGACAAACCACAACGACGCGGTTGCACCCTCGTAGAAGTTGCTGGCCCCGGACAGGCTGGCAAGCACAGCCCAGATTAGCCAGCAGGCCCTGTCGGGCTGGGTCGCCCCCGTCAAAATGTCGCGAATGTAGGGAAGGAAAGCCAGCACCCCAAGTGCAGCCCCAAGTAATCCGGCCACCAGCAACCGGTCGGCCCAAAGGTCGTTCAAAACGGCATAGGTCATCAAAAATCAGCCTAAATATGTTGTTTTCTTCAAAATTCGTCTTTGCGGGGAAAAATGATCCCGATTTCCCAGACATTGGCATTTCGCGCTGTGTCTGGACAGTCGGGCTTCCCTTACCCCGACCTACAACTGGCCTCGTCACCGGCCCGTGATTTTTTCGTGAACAATAATTTGGAACCTCGCAGTGTGGGTCCTTGTTGTCTCTGCAAGCGGCACTTGAGCCGCACTTGAAAGGAGACGAAAATGAAAACGTCAATCAAAGCAGCCCTGCTGAGCGCAACCCTGATGGCAACAGCCGGCACCGCAACCGCCTATGATGGCATCCTGAACGGTGACCAGCTGAGCGAGAGCGAGACCATCGTTGAAAACGCGATGAAGGTGCAGAATTTCTCCACCCTCGTGGCCGCTGTACAGGCCGCCGGTCTGGCCGATGATCTGATGGGCGAAGGCCCGTTCACGATCTTTGCCCCGACCGACGAAGCATTCGCAGCCCTGCCCGAAGGCACGGTCGAAGACTTGCTGAAGCCGGAAAACCAGTTCCGTCTGGTGGCACTGCTGGAATCCCACGTCGTACCAGGTGAATACACCCGCGGCGAGTTGGATGTAGCATTCCTGCAGGATGGTGTGGCCGTCGATGATGGCGTGATCACCAAAGAAGGCGACATGCTGGAACTGGACACGCTGGCGCAGACCGAACTGATGATCGGTCAGGAAGGGTCGAACCTGTACATCGACACCGCCCGTGGCACCGACAATAACGCCCAGATCATCAATGGTGACATCATGACGTCCAATGGCATCATCCATGTGATCGACACCGTGTTGGTCCCCGCGTCCTAAGACGCCAACCGCACGACTTTTGAGCCCCTCGGTTTACGCCGGGGGGCTTTTTGTTTCGCGTTGACGCGCGGCACGGTGCGCAGTATCCCGAACGCGCTGCGGGTATGGTGAAAAGGTATCACGAAAGCTTCCCAAGCTTCAGTTACGGGTTCGATTCCCGTTACCCGCTCCATCCCCTTTCTTGCTGGAGCACCCCATGTCCGACATCACCCGCATCGACACCAATCAACGCATGAGCCAGGCCGTTATTCACAACGGGATCGCCTATCTGGCAGGTCAGGTCGGCGCCGAGGGTGGCACCGTGACCGAACAGACCGAGGCCGTTCTGGCCTCCATTGACGCCCTGTTGGCCAAGGCGGGCACGGACAAGACAAAGCTGCTGACAGCGCAAATCTGGGTGGCGGATATCGCAACGCAGTTTGCCGACATGAACGCTGTTTGGGACGCTTGGGTACCGGAGGGCTGTGCCCCTGCCCGCTGGACCGGTGAGGCCAAGCTCGCCACCCCTGGTTTCAAAGTGGAAATCATCGTCACAGCGGCGATCTGATGGCCTTTCTGACTGCGATGGACGGCCCCGCCCTGCGCGCGGCCGGCATTCCCGAACCGTGGACCTACGGCATGACCGACCGTGTGCGGTTCGGGGAACTTGATGCGCTGAACCACGTGAACAACGTGGTGACCTTCCGCTGGTACGAGACGTTGCGTGTCCTCTACATGGAAGACTATGGGATTTATGACCTTGCGGGTCCCGATCCGAAGTTTGTCGTGAAATCCGTAGCTGCGGACTATCACGCCGAGGTCCATCGCGG
>JAHDFG010000062.1:4771-8118 GCA_020628265.1 Pseudooctadecabacter sp.
CGAAGTTTGTCGTGAAATCCGTAGCTGCGGACTATCACGCCGAGGTCCATCGCGGTGCTGTCTACACCAATGTGGCCCGCACCGTGGCCATGCGGAACACCAGCTTTTCGATGGAATATGCGACGTTCGTCGATGGTAAGGTGACAACGACAGGCAGTGCGGTGGTGGTGATCCTTAATCAGGACAACACCAAACGTCCCCTGACGGATGCGTTGCGGCAATGTTTCATCGACCGCGACGGGACTTTGCAGGCCTAACGCACCGACACCGCCAGCTCGGGTCTACAACCCGTTCGACCGCAAGAAATCAACAAGCGCTGCTGTGGATCCGTCCTTGCCGGACGTGTCTCCGCCCTCGACGATGGGTTGCAGCGCTGTGGCCAGTTCCTTGCCCAGTTCAACGCCCCATTGGTCGTAGGAGTTGATGCCCAGCACCACGCCTTCGACGAACACGCGGTGTTCATAAAGCGCAATGATCTGGCCCAGCGTGAACGGGTCCAGTTGGGGATAGGTCAGCGTCGTCGAGGGCCGGTTGCCCGGGAACACGCGGTGGCGCGCCTGACGTTCCAATTCGTCGCCTTCGAACTTGCCTGCCACCTTGCCGCGCGCTTCTTCAAGGTCGCGACCTTTCATCAGCGCCTCGGATTGGGCGAGGCAGTTGGCAACCAGCAGTTGGTGCTGGTGGTGCAGATCGTCGTCATGGCCACGGGCCGCCACCAGAAACTCGCACGGGATCACACGCGTGCCTTGGTGGATCAGCTGGTAGAACGCGTGCTGGCCGTTGGTGCCGGGCTCGCCCCAGACCACGGGGCCTGAATTGACGGACAGCGTGGCCCCGTCCATGTCCACGCCCTTACCGTTACTCTCCATCTCAAGCTGCTGCAGGTAGGCCGGCAGACGCGCGAGGTTGTTGTCATAGGGCAGCACGGCGCGGGTCGCATGCCCGCAAACCTGATTGTGCCAAAGGCCCACAAGCGCCAGCATCGCGGGCATGTTTTCAGCCCAGTCCGCTGCTTGAAAATGCTGGTCCATGGCCTGCCCGCCGCGCAAGAAGGCACGGAAGGCGTCAGGCCCGATCGCGATCATCAGGGAGAGGCCAATCGGCCCCCACATGGAATAGCGCCCGCCGACCCAGTCTTCGAACCCGAAGACGCGCTCTGCCGCGATGCCGAAATCGGCGGTCTTATCCTCAGCCGTGCTGAGGGCTGCAAACTGCGCCGCAGGGTCCGCGACGCTTTCACCCATCCACGCTTTGGCTGTGCGGGCGTTGGTCATTGTCTCAATAGTTGTGAACGTCTTGGAGGCGACGATCACCAGTGTCGTCGCCGGATCACAGCTGCGCAGAACACTTGCGATATCCGCCGGATCAACATTGCTGACGAAGTGACAGCGCGGCCCGTCCACATACGGCGCCAAGGCCTGATAGGCCATAGCCGGCCCCAGATCAGACCCGCCAATCCCGATGTTGACCACATCCGTGATCTTGCCCCCTGCCCCTGTGAACGCACCAGAGCGCACGTCGGAGGCAAAAGCCTCCATCGAGGCCAGCGTGGCCAGCACGCCGGGCATGACGTCCTCACCGTCCACCATAACGGGACCGCCATCCAGATTACGCAGCGCCGTGTGCAGCACAGCGCGGCCTTCGGTTTCGTTGATGGCCGCCCCAGAGAACATCGCAGCGCGCTTGTCCGCGACGCCCGCCTTTTCCAGCAGGTCAATCAGCAAGGCCCGCGCGTCTGCGTCGATGTTTGTCTTGGCGTAGTCAAACCGCATGTCACCGGTCTGAACCGCAAAGTCCGCCGCACGGTCTGCATCCAGCATGGTTTCGAACCGGCGGCCCTTGGTGGCTTCATGATGCTCAAGCAGCTTGTCCCACATGGCTTAACTCTCCGCCCAGTGAATGGTTGATCCGGCCAGCACAGCGGCCACGGGGGCCTCTTGCGGGCTGAGTTTCTGAGCCCGTTCCAGCGCCTCGCGCTTGTCAGCGCCCTTGATGACGATGTGGCGGCTCATGGCGCCCTGCAGCACCTTGGCCGACAGTGTCACGCGCGGCTCCAGCCCGTCGGGGGGCTGGACTAGGGCGAGCGCCAGATCGGTGTTCAGCGCGTTGTCCAGATCGGGGGAATTGGGGAAGATGCTGGCGGTATGCATGTCCGCGCCCATCCCCAACAGCAGCACCGATACCGGTAGGTGCGGCGCAAGGCTGTCCGACAGCGCGCCCAATGCGGCCTCATTCTCCGGCACGATCGACACGTAATTCGCCGCCGCCGCCGCATCGACCAACAGCCGTTCACGGATGAGCTTGGTGTTGGACCGCTCATGGTCTTCCGGCACGCGGCGCTCATCACTGAGCATGACGTTCACCCGTGCCCAATCAATGTGTTTCGCCCCGCAAAGCACATCAAAAATCGGCCCCGGCGTTGTCCCGCCGGGAACAGCAAAGGAGGCCTGTTCGTGGTTCAGAAGACAGCTTTCCAGTTCACCGGCCAACACATTGGCCAGATCAATCATCATCATTTCACTGTCGGCATATTCTACAAATTTCATGGTGTTTCCTCACGCAAACAGTGGTTGCAGCCTACGCCTTGATTTCGGACCAGCGGCGGCCTTCGCGGTGCATCAGCATCAGCGCATCTTCCGGCCCACTCGATCCCTGATCATATAGCTTCGGCACATCGCCGCGGGCCTGCCAGCCCTCGATGATCGGATCGGTCCACGCCCATGCGGCCTCGACTTCGTCTCCGCGCATGAACAGGGTCTGGTTGCCGCGGATCACGTCCATGATCAGCCGTTCGTAGGCATCGGGGCTGTCGTCCGCATCGGGCCCAAGCGCATCGGCAAACGTCATGTCGAGCGGCACGTCCACCAGACGCATACCACCCGGCCCCGGTTCCTTGATCGTCACGCGCAACTGGATGCCTTCGTTGGGCTGCAACTGAATGGACAGGATGTTGCGGTGCCGTTTTTCGTCGCCAGGGAAGATCGAATGCCCCAAATCCTTGAAGACCACGACGATCTCGGACGCGCGGGCCTTCAGTTTCTTGCCCGTACGCAAGTAAAATGGCACGCCGGCCCACCGCCAGTTGGCAATCTCGGTGCGCATGGCAATGTAGCTTTCGGTGAACGACCGGGGATCGCCTGCTTCTTCACGGTATCCGGGTTTGTCCCCATTCGCATCATACTGGCCGCGCACAATGTGGTGCGGCTCGACGGGCTGCAGCGCGCGAATGACTTTAAGCTTTTCATCCCGAACGGCATCGGCTTCGAACATGCTGGGCGCTTCCATCGCGATGAGGCACAGCAACTGCATCAGGTGGTTCTGCACCATGTCCCGCATTGCGCCGGATT
>JAHDFG010000062.1:8218-9870 GCA_020628265.1 Pseudooctadecabacter sp.
AGGCACAGCAACTGCATCAGGTGGTTCTGCACCATGTCCCGCATTGCGCCGGATTTATCGTAATAGGCACCCCGCCCTTCGACCCCCACCGTCTCGGCCACAGTGATTTCGATATGGTCGACGTAGTGGTTGTTCCAAAGCGGCTCGAACAGCACGTTGCCAAACCGGACCGCCATCAGGTTCTGGACGGTCTCCTTACCCAAGTAATGGTCGATGCGGTAAATCTGGCTTTCATTGAAATGCTCGGCCAGCGTCTTGTTCAGCGCCTGCGCTGTCTCAAGATCGCGACCAAAGGGTTTTTCCACCACCACGCGGCTGTCCGCGTCAGCAATTTTGTGACTGTGCAGGCGTTCGGCGAGATCGCCAAACAAGCTGGGAGCAACGGAGAAATAGAAGGCGTTGACGACCTCGAACCGGATCAGGTCGTGCAATTCTTTCCAACCGGCCTCACCCTTGGCGTCCACCGGAACATAATGCAGCTGGGCAATGAATTTCTCGATCCCGTCTTTGTCAGTGGCTTCTTCACCGCCAAACTCTGCAATCGCCTCGCGGATCATGGTCCGGTAGCCATCCGTGTCCAGATCGGACCGTGCCGCACCGATGATACGGCTGGTCCCGGGCATCTGGCCTGAGCGGAAGCGGCGGAACAGACCAGGCAGGATTTTGCGGCGGGCCAGATCGCCTGTGCCGCCAAAGATCACAAGGTCAAAGTCTTCAACGGGAATAACGCGGGATACCATGGGGCCTCCGGATAGCTAACAAGTGGGAGCGATGTTACCGCTAACGCCGCTTCTTTACCCCCAGCCTTTGGGTAAGTCTAGCGGTCATAGGCTGTCTCTGTCCCACCATTTCGACGGCTTCAACCGTTCGGGCCTGCGCCGTGCCGCCCACCACTGTGCCAAGCGGCGTAGGCGGGAGGTGGCGAGACGATACCAAAGCCCCTTTGGTTTGGCTTGATTGAAAGGGCAAACCCGCATGCAAATCGCGCAATCCGATCTGATTTTGGCCCAGTAGCCGAAACAGGCCTCGCAGTTGGCCGACCATTTCCGAACGCCCCTCAAGGTCGAAGGACTCACTGTCGCTTTCTCTTCACCAAAGTCTGGCGCGCCCTTTGGCAGGGCCTTCGGCGGGCAAGCATCTGCGCAAATTGTGCAGCTATCACAATAAGATGAAAGGCCAAGATCACGTATCACATCAACCGCGAGAGGCAGATTGGTGAAGACCTTCGAGAACCGGACGCGCGGCCCGAATTCCGGCGTCAACACCATTTGATTGCGACCATATTCCCCCAACCCCGCCTTGATTGCGTAGGGGATGACCAAAGCTGTGTCGTTCATGGACGCAATGGCCTCATAGCCCAAATTGCGGATGTAGGCGGCCAGCTGCATGACAATCGCGGCCTCATGGGAATATTCCCGCCCTGTGGCAGCCCCCGCAAGCGCACTTGGGTAGGTGTCCACCAATGCCTTGTCCATTTCATGTCCCATGACAATCACATGGGTCAGCCCTTCTGGCAGGTCGTTGGGGACGGGCTCCATCGTTCGCGTGTCTGGCCGTTGGGTATAGTGCCAACGCGGATCAATATGGGTTATGCCGCATAAATCTGCGCCAAAGAAACGCGCCAAACGTTTGATTTCATGGGCCTCCTCTTC
>JAHDFG010000063.1:0-8200 GCA_020628265.1 Pseudooctadecabacter sp.
CGCGCTTGCCTTCCTCGATCGACCCGATCTCATGGGAAATGCCGTGGGCAATCGCAGGATTGATCGTGTACTTCGCGATATAGCGCCGGACACGGAAGTTGTCGTTGTCGCCCGTCTCTTCCGGCAGCGACCCGCGCTGCTTCTTCATCTTGTCGGCGGTCTGCCACGTGCGGATCAGGACCTCGCCCACGCGACCCATGGCCTGACTGTCGGATGCAATGATCGAAAACGCGCCCATGTCGTGCAGGATGTCTTCTGCCGCAATCGTCTCGCGCCTGATCCGGCTCTCAGCAAAGGCCACGTCCTCGGGGATGGATTTGTCGAGGTGGTGACACACCATCAACATGTCCAGATGTTCCTCGAGCGTGTTGACCGTAAAGGGTCGCGTCGGGTTGGTGGAACTGGGCAGCACATTGGCATCGCCGCAAATCTTGATGATGTCAGGCGCATGCCCGCCTCCTGCGCCCTCGGTGTGGAAGGCGTGGATTGTGCGGCCTTTCATGGCGGCAACCGTGTTCTCAACGAAACCGCTCTCGTTCAGCGTATCCGTGTGGATCATCACCTGAATATCCCAAGCGTCCGCCACGCCAAGGCAGCAATCAATGGCCGCTGGGGTCGTGCCCCAATCCTCATGCAGTTTCAGCGCACAGGCCCCGCCGAGGATTTGCTCCTCCAACGCGGCTGGCACCGACGCATTGCCCTTACCCGCGAAAGCAAGGTTCATTGGGAACGCATCTGCGGCCTGCAACATCCGCCCGATGTGCCAAGGCCCAGGCGTCACAGTGGTCGCCAACGTCCCGTGCGCTGGCCCCGTGCCGCCGCCCAACATGGTCGTGAGGCCCGAATGCAGCGCGTCTTCGATCTGCTGCGGACAGATAAAGTGGATGTGGCTGTCAAAGCCGCCAGCGGTCAGGATCTTGCCTTCACCGGCGATGGCCTCAGTCCCTGGCCCGATGATGATATCGACGCCGGGTTGGGTGTCAGGGTTGCCCGCCTTGCCGATCTTGGCAATCCGCCCGTCCTTCAGGCCCACATCTGCCTTATAGACGCCCGTATAATCCACGATCAGCGCATTGGTGATAACCGTATCCACAGCCCCCGCCGCGCGTGTGACTTGGCTCTGCCCCATCCCGTCGCGGATGACCTTGCCGCCGCCGAACTTGACCTCTTCCCCGTAGATGCGCGCGTTGTCCCCCGCCCCACCGGTCTGCGCAGCCCCCACGGCCTCCGCCGTCAGGTCCCGCTCAACCTCGATGATCAGGTCCGTGTCCGCCAACCGGACCTTGTCGCCCACCGTGGGGCCGAACATGGCAGCGTAATCGTGTCGTGAAATTCGTGTCGCCATGTCAGAGCGCCCCCATAATTTTCTGGTTGAACCCCTGCACCACGCGCGCTCCCGCAAGCGGGATCAGGTTCACTTCGCGTCGTTGACCGGGCTCAAACCGTACTGCCGTCCCCGCGGCGATATCCAACCGCATGCCCCGTGCTGCGTCACGGTCAAAATCCAGCGCCGGATTGCTTTCGGCAAAATGATAGTGGCTGCCAACCTGCACTGGCCGGTCGCCCGTGTTGGCCACCATCAGCGTGATCGCCTCGCGGTCGCTGTTCAGCTCCAGATCGCCCTCTGCCGGAATAATCTCACCTGGGATCATTGCGTTATCCTCCCACTATCGGATCGGGTTGTGGACGGTCACCAGTTTGGTGCCATCAGGAAAGGTCGCCTCGACCTGCACTTCGTGGATCATCTCGGCCACGCCATCCATGCATTGGGCGCGGGTCACGACCTGCGCGCCCGCCTGCATCATGTCCGCCACAGACCGTCCGTCCCGCGCGCCCTCAACCACCGCGTCCGTGATCAAGGCAATCGCCTCGGGGTGGTTCAGCAAGACACCACGGGCCAGCCGCTTGCGGGCCACCTCGGCGGCCATGGCCACCAGCAGTTTGTCTTTCTCACGGGGGGTCAGTTGCATGTCATAACATCCACGTCTTGGGGAGTGCTGATGCACTCAGTTCTGTCAAAAGCGGCACCATGATCTGGCGCGCGTCAAAGCTGTCAGGGGCTGTCAGCCGGATTAAAAGCGTGTCCTCGGCCAAAAGGCTCGCCCCACCAGCTTCGCCCAAATGGCTGCGAACGGGCTCAAGGTGGGCTTCGGCATCAGGGGCCACGTAGATGACCGTCCCGACCGTGCCCGCCCCGGCGGCCACACCGCTGCGGGCCAGATGTGCGGCCATGTCATCTGCCATTCTGATCCGGTCCATGACCAAGGGCACCCCGTTGCGGCGCACCGTGATGCTATCGTCCAGCAATCCACTGCGGACAACCTCACCCCGCGCCGTGCGCCCGAAGACCAGCGTTTCCGCAAGCAACAGCCGCGATCCCTCAGCCAAGTCCACGTCTAACCTGCGCTGCAACCGGCAGCCGTCAAACAGGATCATTTCTTGCGGCAACCAATGCAGCCGCGCCCCCTCTCCAACCTGTACCGTTGTCGTTACAAGGCCCGTCTGGTCGGTCGGGGCGGCATAGGCGCGTTCTGCGGCTTGGGTCGTCAGACAGAGGTGCGCACCCGCATCCACTGTCGCGGCCAACTCCATCCGGTCCCCGCCCGTCACCCCGCCAGCCGTGTTCACCAGCACGGCGGGCAAATCTGGTGTCACCTGTCGCGGAAACAAAACCTTCAGCGATCCCGCCATACGCAGATCACCGATCACACTGCGTCCGTCGCGCACTTTCACGCCCAAATGGACGTCCCCTCGGGCACGAGGCACCGACGGGGCTGCGTTGGCAGGGGCTATGGGGGCGACGACAGTGATAGCAGCGGGCCTTTTGCGCATTTCGTCCGCAAAATGTGACAAATTGCGCAGACCCTCACCAGAGCCAATTGCCTTTCAGCCCGTGGAACCCGTCAATTCACCCCGACACCCCTGCCTTTTCGCCCGTTTTTTGTGCAGCCCGCGAAAAATGTTGAGGTTTTAGACGCTTTCACCGGTCTCGGGATCGAAGAAACACAATTGCGAGGTGTCCAGAACCACATCAACGGGTTGCCCCTGCTGGCAATCAAACTGGCCCGGCAGACGAGCGGTGAGCGCCGTTTCGCCCCAGCGGAAGGTGACAAAGACATCCGGCCCTGTTTCCTCGATCATGGTCGGCACAATCGTCACCGGAACGCCGTCTCCCTGCGCCTGAAGGTGCTCGGGTCGCAGCCCCACCGTGACCGGCCCATCAGGCAGCGCCCGACCGGCAGCAAATGAAACATCGCCAATCCGCACCTGCCCGTCAGCCACGTCCGCCGGCACAAGGTTCATCGGCGGGGACCCCATGAAATCCGCGACAAAAGTGTTTGCGGGCTGGCGGTAAATCTCGGACGGTGTGCCGATCTGCTGAACATATCCGTCTTTCAAAACAACGATCCGCGTGGCCAGCGTCATGGCCTCGATCTGGTCGTGGGTCACATAGACGATGCTAGCGCCCGTGCGCTGGTGTAGCGCCTTGATCTCGGCCCGCATCTCAACCCGCAGTTTGGCGTCGAGATTGGACAGGGGTTCGTCGAACAGAAACAGCTTCGGGTCACGGACCAAGGCACGCCCCATGGCGACCCGCTGCCGCTGCCCGCCGCTCAGCTGGCTGGGCTTGCGGTCCAGTAGATGGTCAATCTGCAACAGCTTGCCGACCTCTTGGATCTTGGCATCCATCTCCGCCTTGGGAGTTTTGCGGATTTTCATCCCGAAGCCGATGTTCTCGCCCACCGTCATGGTCGGGTAAAGCGCGTAGGACTGAAAGACCATCGCGATATCACGGTCCTTGGGCGGCTCCTGCGTGACATCGCGGCCGCCGATGGACAGCGTGCCTGCCGTGATCTCCTCCAGCCCCGCAATGCAATTCAGCAGCGTGGACTTGCCACAGCCCGACGGACCGACCAGCACCAGAAACTCGCCCTCTCCCATTTCGATGTCGATGTCGTGCAAGACCTCGACCGATCCGTAGGCCTTCTTGAGTGTGCGCGCCTCAAGTGCCGCATGCGTTGTTGCGTCCAGTGCCATCAGTCCTCCTTTGGCGCAGGCCCTGTCGAGCCGCGCACGATCAATTCCGCGTTGATAATATTCTGCAAATCCCGCGCCGGTGTCCCGCCCAGATGTTCGACCAACATATCGGCCAGCGGCGCGCAGGCATCCCGAAGTGGGGCCCGTGTCACCGTCAGCGCGGGATCAAAGTTGATGGCGCGCATCAGCGGCAATGCATCGTCATGGGCCACGACCGACACATCGTCCGGCACGCGCAAGCCGCGATCCTTGGCGGCCTTCAGAACGCCCGCTGCCACCAGCGTCGTGGCGCAGACAAAGGCCGTCGGCGGTGCCTCACCCGCCAGAAGATCAAGCGCATGGGTATAGCCGTGCCTCTCTAACGTCGCGCCGGACCGCACCATATCCGCACTCAGCCCATGGGCCGTTGCAGCGGCGATGAACCCTTGCACACGGTCCGCCGCATGGGCCCCACCCTTGTCCCCGTTGATCAGCGCGATCCGTTTGTGCCCCAGTTGCGCCAACAGCCGCACCGCATCGGAAGACACGGCATGGTTGTCGATCCCGTAGACAGGATAGTCGGGGTCCGCGCGGTCCTGCCCATGCATCACGAAAGGAATGTTGCGCGCGCGCAGATAGGCCACACGTGGATCATCGGACACAGGCGCGTTCAGGATGAACCCGTCAAGGATGCCCCTCTCCAGCAGCTTGCGGTAGGGCTGGACAGGATCGCCCCCCTGATCCACCGCCAAAACCAGATCGACATCATGCGCGGCAAGTGCGGCCGTCAGCCCCGTCAGGATTTCAAAGAACGTCTGATCCGCACTCATGTCCGGCTTGATCTTGACGATCATGCCCACCATGCCGGACCGCCCTGTCACCAAACGTTGCGCGATCCTGTTAGGGCGATACCCCAGCCGGTCAGCCGTTTCCTGAACCCGTTCGCGCGTGGCCTGCCCCACCTCGGGAAAACCGTTGAGCGCACGGCTCACCGTCGTGACCGACAGACCCAGTTCAGCAGAGATTTCCTTGAGCGTCGCCACCTGCAAACCTTCAAAGCGTTTTGAAATTGGCGCGACGTTATCCGCAATAGACTCAAAAATCCAGCCAAAACCGCAATTCAAAACGTTTTGAAAAACGAAATCGATTTGATAACGTCTGCGCGAATCGACGGGAGGATGTCATGCGAGAATGGTGGCGTGACGCGGTGATCTATCAGATCTATCCGCGCTCATTTCAGGACGATAACGGTGACGGCGTAGGCGATCTAGCCGGCATCACGCGCCGCCTGCCGCATGTCGCCAGCCTTGGTGCGGATTGCATCTGGCTGTCGCCTATTTTCACATCTCCACAGAAAGACATGGGCTACGATGTGTCCGACTACACGGACATTGATCCGCTGTTCGGAACGCTTGCCGACTTCGATGACCTGATCGCCACGGCGCACAAACTGGGCCTGAAAGTCATCACCGATCAGGTGCTGTCGCACACCTCGGACCAGCATCCATGGTTCAAGCAAAGCCGCCTAAGCCGCGACAACGACAAGGCGGATTGGTACGTCTGGGCCGATCCCCAGCCCGATGGCTCGCCGCCCACGAACTGGCACAGCCACTTTGGCGGACCCGCGTGGGAATTCGACCCCCAGCGCGGTCAGTACTACCTGCATAACTTCCTTGCCGCACAGCCGGATTTGAACTTCCACAACCCTGACGTGCAGGATGCCATTCTGGAAACGGCCAAATTCTGGCTCGACCGCGGGCTTGATGGCTTCCGCCTGGACACGGTGAACTACTACGTCCACGACCAGCAACTGCGGTCCAACCCACCCGCACAGGCCAAGCCGCAAGTGATGGCGACGGACCTCTACGGGATGCAGGACAACATCTACAACAAGAACCGGCCCGAAAACCTTGATTTCCTTGAACGACTGCGCGCGCTGACGGACCAGTATGACGACATCATGATGGTCGGCGAAGTGGGCGACATGGGCACCCGCTCGATCCAGTTGATGGGGCAATACACCGAAGGCACCAGCCGCCTGCACATGGCCTACAGCTTTGCGATGCTCGGCCCCGACTTCAGCGCCGACCACTTCCGCAGCTGCATCGATGGGTTCCAGCAAGGCGCGCCTGATGGCCAACCCAAATGGTCGTTCTCGAACCACGACGTGCCCCGCCATGTGACCCGCTGGGGCGATCACGCCGTGGACGAGATGGCGATGACCCGCCTCGCCTGCGCGATGCTCATGTCCTTTGAAGGGGCCGTCGGCATCTACAACGGCGAGGAGCTGGGCCAGACAGAGACGGAACTCACTTATGACGAGCTGACGGACCCGCCCGCCCTGCGCTACTGGCCTGCCGTCAAAGGCCGCGATGGCTGCCGCACGCCGATGGTCTGGGAAAAGGACGCGCCGAACGCGGGCTTTTCGACCGGCACGCCTTGGTTGCCCGTAAAGCCCCTGCAAGCCGCCCGCGCCGTCGATACGCAAGGGAGCGAAGACAGCGCCCTTGCCTTCTACAAGACCGCAATCGCCTTCCGCAAAGCCAGCCCCGCGCTGTCCTATGGCACGACCACGTTCCACGCCCTGCCAGAGCCGATCCTCGCCTTCACCCGCACCGCGGACAGCGAGACGCTGACTTGCGTCTTCAACCTGTCGAAAGACGACCACGAATTGACCGTCACAGGCGATGCCGCCCTGACCGGTCCACACCACGCCCGCCTGAGCGGCGGCACACTCATGCTGCCTGGAAACGGGTTCGCATACCTCAGCCACGACGGGGACATCACCCTGTCAACCTGAACCAATGGGAGGAAACCATGAAGAAAACCCTGATCACAGCGCTCGCGCTGACCACGGCGCTGCCCACACTGGCAGCAAGCGAAACCCTGACGATCTGGACCGGTGCGAACCGCGACAAGGACCAGCTCGAAGCGGCCGTTGCAGGTTTCACCGCCGATCTGGGCATTGATGTGGTCGTCGAGGTTGTGGACCCCGACCTGCCGCAGAAATTCCAGCAGGCCGCCGCCACAGGTGACGGCCCTGACATCGTCATGTGGGCGCACGACCGCTTTGGCGAATGGGCCGGTGGCGGCCTGATCCAGCCCGTCAGCCCCTCAGCCGCCTGGACCGATGGCGTCTTGGGATCGTCGCTGGACGCCGTGCAATTCGGCGGCTCCACTTGGGGCTATCCGGTGGCGGTTGAAGCCGTGACGCTGGTCTACAACAAGGACATGGTCGACACTCCACCTGCGTCCTTCGAAGGCCTCGCCGCTGCGGGCGACCCTGCAATTCTGTGGGACTACAACAACACCTATTTCACCATGCCGATGCTGATGGCAGGCGGTGGCTATGCCTTCCAGAAGGTCGATGGCGTCTATGACGGCACGACAACGGGCGTGAACACCGAAGGTGCGATTGCTGGGGCCGAAGTGCTCAAATCCCTCTTTGATGCAGGCGTCATGCCCGAAGGCGTGGACTACGGCGTCATGGACGGTGCCATGGCCAACGGCGACGTCGCGATGGTCCTCAACGGCCCATGGAGCTGGGGCGCCTACGCCGACGCTGGCATCAACGTGGGCGTCGCCCCGATCCCGACCGTGGGTGGTGAAGTCTCCCCGCCGTTCCTTGGGGTGCAGGCCCTTGGCATCAACGCCGCGTCTGAAAACGCGGACCTCGCCGCCGAATTGATCGAAAACTACCTGCTGACCGACGAAGGTCTGGCCATCTGGAACGCGAACAGTGCCCTTGGTGCGCTGGCTGACGTCTCCGCTGCTGAGGCTCAGGACAACGAGTTGGTCTCCGGCATGCTTGAGGTCGCAGCAAACGGCATCCCGATGCCCTCCAACCCGGAAATGGGGGCCTTCTGGGCCGCTATGGGTCCGGCGCTGACGAACATCACCTCCGGTGCGGCGACGCCAGCAGAGGCGTTGAACGATGCGGCTGACCGCATCCTGAACAACTAAAGACCAAGGGGGCGGCGTTTCGCGCCGCCCCTCCTGACCATGACAAGCATCACTGATACTCCGGCTGATCAGCGCTCGGCCCTGCCCCGCCTTTTGATGGTGGCTGTCGTCTGTGTCGTCCTGCTGGCCTGTGCTTTCTACCTCTATCAGATCGCGCAGCCGCTCTTCGGGGCGATCATGCTGGCGCTGGCCACGGGCTTTGCCATCATCTTTGGCTCGT
>JAHDFG010000063.1:8300-9855 GCA_020628265.1 Pseudooctadecabacter sp.
TTCGGGGCGATCATGCTGGCGCTGGCCACGGGCTTTGCCATCATCTTTGGCTCGTCACGCTTCTACGGCGCGCGTTTCATCTTTCCCGGTGTCGCCGCCGTTCTGATTTTTATCGCCTTTCCGGTTCTTTACACGATCTATATCGGCTTCACGAACTACTCATCCTTTAACCTTCTGACGTATGAGCGCACGGTTGAGGTCCTGACCTCCCGCAGCTCAATTGACCCCGCCACCGAACAGCCCTTCGCTGTGACCCGTGATGGGGATGCCTACCGCATCTGGCTTCCCGAAAGCGGGCTGTTGTCAGACCCCGTGTCATTGGACGGTGACGCTACAGCCTCCCTGTCCCCTGCGACAGAGCCAACAACCCTGCTGGAACGGCGCGAGGCAATCCAGCTGCGCGGCGGCCTTCAGGCCCTTACCCTGACCACGCCCGACGGCACAGAAATCCAGAATGCAGGCCTGCGCACCTTTGCCACTGTCACCCCTGAATACGTCCAGACCGGCCCTGATGAGCTGACCCGCGCCGACGGCACTGTTCTGACGGCCAATCACGACACCGGCTTTTTCGTCGATGAGGCGGGCGAGGACGTCCCCCCCGGCTGGCGCGTGAACATCGGCTGGGGCAATTTCGAACGGGTGTTCCAATCCGAAGGCATCCGCGAACCGATGGTCAGCGTGTTCCTGTGGACCTTCTTCTTCGCCTTTGCCTCGGTGGCGCTGACCTTCGCCGTGGGGCTGACATTGGCAGTGATCCTGCAATGGCCGCACCTGCGGTTTAAGGCGGTCTACCGCATCCTTCTGATCCTGCCATACGCGGTGCCAGCGTTCATTTCGATCCTCGTGTTCAAGGGGCTGTTCAATCAGAACTTCGGCGAAATCAATTTGATCCTTGAGGCCCTCTTCGGCATCCGCCCCAACTGGTTCACCGATGGCGATCTGGCCCGCACCATGGTGCTGATCGTGAACACTTGGCTGGGCTACCCCTACATGATGCTGTTGGCCATGGGCTTCCTGCAGGCCGTGCCCGAGGATCACAAGAAAGCCGCCGCGTTAGAGGGCGCCTCATCCGTGCGCGTGTTCTTCACCATCACCCTGCCCCAGATCATCCCGCCCTTCCTGCCCCTGATGATCGCCAGCTTCGCGTTCAACTTTAACAATCTGGTGCTGATCTTCCTGCTGACCCGAGGCCTGCCGGACATTCCAGGCACCGTGATCCCTGCGGGTGAGACGGATATCCTCGCCTCTTTCACCTACCGTCTGGCCTTTGACAACGCAGGCCAGCAGTTCGGCCTTGCCGGTGCCATCACTCTGCTGATCTTCATCGTGGTCGCCGCCATTTCCTACGCCAACTTCGTCGCCATGCGCCGCGCGGCCGAAAAGAGATCGGGGAGAGCCTGATGATCGTCGAACGCCCCCGTGACCTGCTGATCAAGAAGATCCTCGCCCATGGGTTCATGATCGTCTTCCTGATCCTGATCTTGTTCCCGTTCGTCGTGGTCCTGTCGATCTCGTTCCGTGAAGGCAACTTTGCGGTGGGGTCGATCATCCCCGA
>JAHDFG010000064.1 GCA_020628265.1 Pseudooctadecabacter sp.
AATCCGGGGGCGAAATATCGCGGGGTTTTGTAGATGGCGCGGTGCAAAGCCACCAGATCCGGCAGTGGTTCCGATGGCGTCATGACGCGCGGCAAAAGCCAGAAGAGCAGCGGCGCAAACGCTGCCAGTGCGGCCCCGTGCACCATGTAAACGGCCCGCACCCCGCCCCACTGCACCAGGTCCTCCACAAAAAGGGCCAGAAGCGCATAGGCCACACCAAAGAACGTCCCCCACAGGCCCATGACAACGCCCTTGTCCGCAGGCCGCGCCAGCAGCGCCATCATGGTTGGCAGGGCAACAACGAACAAAAGATGTCCGATCCCTTCGAAAACGCGGGTCGCCATGAACAGTCCGAACGGCATGGGCAGGCCTTGGATCAAGGACACCGAGGCGGACAGGGCCACCGCCACCAGCACCGACCGGCGCGCACCGATCCGTGCCACGACGAACCCCGAAACAGCGCCGCACAGGATGCCCACCACGGACACAGCCGACACAGCCAGTGCCACGGGCGCAGTCGGATAGACCCCTGCCAGATCCGGCAACGTCAACGTCAGTTTCGCGAATTGCGCTGCTGCCAACAGGCCTGTTGTCCATAGGAGCGCGATAAGCGGCCAGTTTGTGTGCTGCGGTGTCATGGGCACTGGCTACGCCGCGCCGTCCCCCTTCGCAATGGCAAACGTGGCCCCTTGCACCATCGCGAAAATCCGGCAAAATCAATTCCATTGAACAAAGGAAATTTCATGCGTCAGACCATCATTTCAATGGTCTTCGCCGTGGGCTTGGCCGCGCCATCCCTTGCCGAAGACACCACCACCATCCTTGTCCTTGACGGCTCTAATTCCATGTGGGGGCAGATCGACGGCGAAGCAAAGATTACGATCGCGCAGCGGGTCATCACGCGCCTTCTGGACGATCTGCCAGAAGACCAACCCCTCGGGTTGACGGCCTATGGCCACCGTCAGGCTGGTGATTGCTCGGACATCGAAACCATCGTCGCCCCTGCCACAGGCACCCAAAGCGCGATTGCTGAGGCCGTGCGCAACATCCGCCCAACCGGCAAAACGCCAATGACCGATGCCGTCCGCGCAGCGGCCGAGGCGATAGGCTACACCGAAACGCCAGCCACTGTGATCCTTGTCTCCGACGGGATCGAAACCTGTGAGGCCGACCCCTGCGCCGCTGCCCGCGCCATGGAACAGGCCGGTGTCGACTTCACCGCCCATGTCGTGGGGTTCGCGGTTACGGATGCCGAGGCCCTCGCCCAGTTCCAGTGTCTGGCCGATGAAACCGGCGGGACGTTTACATCCGCCAGCGACGGCGACGAACTCGCCCGTGCCTTGGCCGATGCCGCCGCCACACCGGAACCAGCGCCCCTGCCCGCGACCATCATCGACGGCCCGGACAGCGCCCCTGCGGGCTCGGTCCAGACCTTCACCCTGACGGAAACCTTCAACGACGAGGATTTCTTCGCGATCTTCGATGCAACGGGTGACATGGTGGATTACCAGACGATCCTTGGCGAAGTGACGTTCACGTTCCAGCTGCCCACCGCAACAGGCACCTACGACCTGAGGGTCCTTAATCAGGGCCGTCGTGATGAGGTCCTGGCCCAACGCCCCATCACCCTGACGGAACTGGTCCCCGCCCTCACACCTCCCGCGACGATCAACGCGGGCGAGACGATTTCGGTCGGCTGGGTCGGTCCCGGAACAGATTGGGATTTCCTGAGCATCGCCGAAGTAGGATCAGGCGGCGGCTACCTCACGGCCTCGGATTACCTGACAGCAGCAAACCCAATCACCATCGCAGCCCCCTCCGAGCCGGGGACCTACGAGCTACGCTACATCTACGGCGACAGTCGCGAAGTGCTGGTCATGCAGCTCATCACGGTCGAATAGAAAGAAGGGCCAGACCCCTCTCAGGTCTGGCCCTTTCTTTTCCGGCAGGCACCAAATTTATATAAATTTGGTGGTCCACGTCACATGTGGATGACGCGGTCATAGGCGTCCAGCACGCTTTCATGCATCATCTCGGACAGGGTCGGATGCGGGAAGACGGTTTCCATCAGGTCCTCTTCCGTTGTCTCCAGCTTGCGTCCAATGACATAGCCTTGGATCATCTCCGTGACTTCGGCGCCCACCATATGCGCGCCCAGCAATTCACCCGTCTTTTCGTCGAAAATGGTCTTAACCATTCCCTCGGGCTCACCCAGCGCAATGGCCTTGCCGTTGCCGATGAAGGGGAAGCGGCCCACCTTGATTTTGTAGCCCAGCTCTTTCGCCTTGGCTTCGGTGTAGCCCACGGATGCGACCTGCGGATGGCAATAGGTGCAGCCCGCAATGCTTTCGGGTTTCACCGGATGCACGTTGTTCTTGCCGCCAATCAGATCCGCGACCATCACGCCTTCATGGGAGGCCTTGTGTGCCAGCCACGGGGCACCGGCGATGTCACCGATGGCATAAAGCCCGTCGACGCCCGTGCGGCAGTAGGCATCTGTCACAACATGGGTGCGGTCGATCTTCACGCCCAGCTCTTCCAGACCCAGACCCTCGACATTGCCGACGATACCGACGGCGGAAATCACCGTGTCGAACTCCATCTTCTCGACCTTGCCGCCGGTTTCAATATGGGCTGTCACCTTGCCCTTAGCGCGGTCCAGCTGCTTGACCATGGATTTCTCCATGATCTTCATGCCCTGCTTTTCAAACTGCTTCTTGGCGAACTTGGAAATCTCTTCGTCTTCCACGGGCAGCACGCGGTCCATGACCTCAACCACGGTCGTATCCGCGCCCAAGGTGTTGTAGAAGCTGGCAAATTCGATGCCGATCGCACCGGACCCGATGACCAGCAGCTTCTTGGGCATATGCGGCGGCTGCAGCGCGTCCTTATACGTCCAGACCAGCTCACCATCGCCCTCAAGACCGGGCAATTCACGGGCCCGTGCGCCGGTGGCCAGAACGATGTTCTTGGCCGTCAGCTCTTCGGTGCCCTTATCTGTTTTCACGGCAACCTTGCCCTTGGCGGGGATCGTGGCCTCACCCATGATGACGGTGACTTTGTTCTTCTTCAGAAGATGGCCAACGCCGCCCGACAGCTGCCCCGCTACCCCGCGAGAACGTTTCACGACAGCTTCAAGATCATAGTCGGCACCCTGAACAGATAGGCCGAAATCCTTGGCGCGGTGCATCAGGTGGAACACCTCGGCAGAGCGCAACATGGCCTTCGTCGGGATACAGCCCCAGTTCAGGCAGATGCCACCCAGATGTTCGCGCTCAACCACGGCAACCTTCAGGCCCAGTTGTGCCCCACGGATCGCTGCAACATATCCACCCGGACCGGCACCGATAACGACCATATCAAAGTTCTGAGCCACGCTCACGTCCTCCTCATCTCAAGTTAGTTTAGCATTAAACTAATATCTGACGCAGAACCAGTGACCCAACGGCAATCCTGCTATGCAACAACGTCGCAGGTCGAAGGGTCAGGCGTCCGCCGTCACCTCCCTCAATGCCGCGGCATAGCCCTCATCCGCGATCCAGGCCGCTTCGGCCTCGGTCGTCTTTCGGCCCAAAGCCTCATTTCGATAGGGAAAACGACCGAATTTCCGAATGATATGGCGGTGAGCACGAGCATGTCGCAGGTTGTCAGCACCTTCGTCGGGCATCCGCGTCGCCATCAGGCGCACGCATCGGTCCTGATCTATCAGGTTCTCCGAATGCATCATCGGCATATAGAAGAACTGCCGCTCGGGTTCGGGGATGACCATATCCCACTTGCGATCAACAGCCCCCTTGGCCGCGGCCAGCGCACTGCGGTCGGTGGCAAAGGCCCGCCCCTCGCCGCGCCACATGTTGCGCGGCAACTGATCGGTCAGGATCAAATAGCCCAAGACACCCTTGGGCGAGGTCAGCCATAGTCCCAGAGCCCCCTCGCAGGCCTCTTTCCAAAGCGGGGCAAACCGGTCGCGCACTTGGGCATCCAACTCTTCCCCACCTGCATACCATCCCTTTGGGCCGACCTCCTCAACCCAGTATGCGATCACATCATCCGGTGTCATACCCTGCCCTCCCCGCAGCGAACACTCATTACAAGTCGGACCGTGGCAGACGGATCAAGCCCATGCAATGCTTAGGTTTTTAGGCCTCTTCGGATTGGCGGTCTTCGATCTCGGTTTCGATGTAGATCTCTTGCGCCATGTCCACGGCAACAGGGGACGCACTGGCCATAACGGGCGTGTAGGACACCTGATCCTCGACCGCCGTATCGCTGGGACGTTGCAGCGTCCGCAACAGACCGTAACCCGCCATGGCCAGCATCAGCACGGCCACCACGACCCAGAACGCAAACTCCCCAAAGACGCCCATGACCCAACCGATCAGGATCGGCCCCATGATGGCCCCCACCCCGTTGATGAAGATGAAACCAGCCGAGGCCGCTGGCATTTCCTCATGTTCCAGAAAGTCGTTCGCATAGGCGATATAAAGCGCATAAAGCGGGTTCGACGTGCCGCCCACCAAGGCCGCCCCGACCAACAGCGGCACAAAGGCATTGCCCGACAGTGCCGCCAGCAGCGCCCCGCCGCCGCCCAATGACGCAACAAAGATAATCAACCAACGACGGTCCATGCGGTCCGACAGCCATCCAATCGGGTATTGTGCGGCCAGCGCCGCGATGTAGATCACAGACACCAGCAATGAAATCTGTGCCACGGTCAGACCCACCGCGGTCCCGTAAACCGCGACCATCCCGAACTGGGCCGCGAAAACACCACCCAGCAGGAACATGCCGACAGACGCCAGCGGTGATGTTTCGATCAGATTGCGCAGGCGCATGGGCTTGGTGGCATCGAACGCGGGTGTCGGCTGCACCGACAACAGGATGGGCGCAAAGGCGAGGCTCACCAGAACCGACGGCACGATAAACAGCACGAACCCCTCGACATCGCCGATGCTCAGGATGCCTTGCGCAACCACGATCCCGCTCATCTGTGCGAGCATGTATAGCGACAGCGACTGGCCGCGGTTCTCGTTGGTGGCCGAATTGTTCAGCCAGCTTTCGGCCGTCACATAGACGCCGGAAAAGCAGAATCCGATGATGATGCGGCCCAGAGTCCAAGCCCAGACTTCAACCAGCACAGGGTACAGGATCAGGATTGCCGAGATCGTAGACCCCAGCGCCGCAAAGACGCGCACATGGCCCACCCTGCGGATCATCTCAGGTGCAAGGCGCGACCCGCCCAGAAAGCCCACGAAATAGGCCGACATGACGATCGACATCTCGAAGGTCGAAAACTCTTCCACGCCCCCGCGCACACCCAGCAGCGTGCCTTGCAGCCCGTTGCCGACCATCAGCATGAACATGCCCAAAAACAGCGCCCAAGACGCCACGAATACCTTAACCATCGCCTGTCCTTTCAGACCGGTGTGTCTTTGCAAGGACCAACTAAGGCCCCCCTCTTTGCTTGTCGCCCCTAAAGACGACGCGCCCATGACGCAATGGGGCGTTTGGAACTGCGCTATTACTTTAGGGCGGGTGGCGGCGCATTAGGCGGGATCTTGCGTCATTTGGGCCTCTAGAAAAGGTTCGGGACTGTCCACTTCGACCAGCCGTTTGCCCTCGATCAGCCAGAACCGGCTGCCGACGTTGCGCAGGAAACTGCGGTCGTGGCTGACCAGCAGGCAAGAGACGTTGTGGGCAATCAGTTCAGCCTCAAGCGCCTCCTGCCCCTCGATATCAAGGTGGTTGGTCGGCTCGTCCAGCAGGTAGAAGTTGGGGCCCGCAAGCCGCAACAAAAGCATCGCAAGGCGCGCGCGCTGCCCGCCGGACAGGGCTGTCATCTTGGTGTCCTGCATGCAGATTTCGACACCGGCCCCCGCCAATACGGCTCTTGCCCGCTGGTCCCCGATGTCAAAGTCACGGGTGACCGCTTGCATCGGCGTATCTGAAGGATCAAGTTGGGACAAATGTTGGTCGGAATAGGCAGGCACCACAGACGGGGCCACCTTGATCGGGCCGTCCCCTCCCTGCAAGGCGGCGGCCACGGCCTTGATCAGTCGCGTCTTGCCCGCGCCATTGGCCCCAAGCAGCACCACCCGTTCCCCCTGTCCAATCCACTTTTGCCCCGTGCGATACAGCAAACGCCCATCGGGCGTCTCAACAGACAGGTCATTCAACGTCATCAACGCCTTGGCATGGGTTCCCGAATTGACCAGCCGGATATCCCCCGCGCCTTTCTCGGTATGCGCAGGCTTGGCCGCAGCCTCCAGCTTGTTGGCCCGTTCGGTCAGCTGCTTGGTCTTGTTCACCAACAGGTCAGAGCCGGAGTTGATCCCGATGTTCTTCAGCTTTGCCGCCTGCCGCCTGAGCTGCTGCGCCTTTCCCAGATCATTGGCAAAGCGGCGCGCGTCCGCGGCATCCGCCTCCTCCAAAGCCGCCCGCGCAGTGGTAAAGGACAGCGAAAAATCGCGGCTCCGCTCGGCCCGCAAAAACACGGTGCGCGTAGTCACCGCATCCAGAAACGCGCGATCATGGGACGTGATGACCACAGCCACCCCGCGCGGCAATTGCCCCAGCCACTCCTGCAAGAGGCCAATCCGGTGCAAATCCAGATGGTTCGTCGGCTCGTCCAGCAACAGCACGTCCGGCTCCGTCACCCATGCAGACGCCAGCATGGCCGTGCGCTGCCATCCGCCACTCAACTCGCCAAGCAGACGGTGCTGCAAATCGTAAGGCACGGACAGTTCATCCAAGGCCACATCCACCCGCCAGCTTTCGTATTCGGCGGTCTCGGGCGGCAGATGCGCCAGCACGAAATCATAAAGCGTCTGCGCCTCGGCCCCCTCGGGCAGGTATTGCGCAACATGGCCGATCCGCAGCCCACGGGCGCGGGTGATGTCGCCGCGGGTCGGCTCAACCGCGCCAGTCAGACAACCCAACAGCGTGGTCTTGCCGCGCCCGTTGGCGGCCACCAGACCGATACGCTCCCCCTTGCCGATCGTCAGATCAAGGTCGGAAAACAGGGGCTCCCCCAGCGTCACGCCAAGAGATTTGAGATTGATAAGTGTCATGTGAAAAAGCCTTTTGGGTACGCCACATCGCGTGGCCAGAAAGGCTGATCGGGAAAGTGTACCTTGTCGATCAGCCCTGCGGACGGATCCACAGGGCCTGACGGGGACCATGCTGAAGTCGGCGGATGATACGCGGTGTCAGCATAGGCCCTCCTTTGGTTTTTGGGTTGCGATAGAGATCAGCCTAGGCACATCTCACATCTCTGGCAAGCAATCACGGCAGCAGGATCGAGCTGTCCCCGTAGCTGAAGAACCGGTAGTCGTTCTGGATCGCATGGGCGTAAATCTCGCGTATGCGGTCCACCCCCATCAGGGCGCTGACCAACATCATCAGCGTGGATTTGGGCAGGTGGAAATTGGTCATCAGCCCGTCCGCGATGGCAAACTCGAACCCCGGCGTAATAAAAATATCCGTCTCGCCCTCCCATTCGGCCAGCGTCCCGTCGCGCCCCGCACTCTCAATCAGGCGCAAGGCTGTCGTGCCCACGGGGATCACGCGGCCCCCGTTTGACTTGGTTTCCATAATGTCGGCAGCAGCCTTGGCCGTCACCTGCCCCCATTCGGCGTGCATCTTGTGATCGGACACATCATCAACCTTCACTGGCAGGAACGTGCCCGCGCCCACATGCAAGGTCACATGGCTGAACGTCACACCCATCGCGGCCAGTTCATCCAACAGCCATTGCTCGAAATGCAGCGATGCGGTCGGCGCGGCCACTGCACCCGTCTTTTCGGCCCAGATCGTCTGATAGTCGTCCTTATCCTGTTCGTCTGCGGGACGTTTGGCGGCGATGTAGGGCGGCAAAGGCATCGCTCCGGCCTCATTCAACGCCGCATCAAAATCATCGCCAGTTAGGTTGAACCGCAACAGCGCCTGTTCGGCCATCCGCCCCTCGAAGATAGCCGACAGGCTGGATGAGAACACGATCTCCTCGCCTTCCTTCACCTTCCGCAAAGGTTTGACCAAGGCCGCCCAAGTGCCATCCGCCTGAGGCTCCAGCAGTGTCACTTCAATCTTGGCCACACCGTCGCCGTGGGCCGACACCCGCGTGCGCGTGCCGAACAGCCGCGCGGGGATCACTTTGGTGTCGTTCAGCACCAGCCGGTCACCGGCCTGCAAAACCTGCCCCAAATCCGCCACGGTCAGATCACGGGTCGCGGCCCCTTCAGCCACCAACAGCTTGGCCGAGGTCCGAGGCCGCGCGGGCCGCGTGGCGATCAACCGCTCCGGCAGATCGAAATCAAATTCGCTCAACTTCATGGGTCGTCCTACTGTCCAACGGTGGGCGGCGGACGGCGGAAAATGTCGCGGAACATCCCCGGCGTCAGCGCGCTGAGGGGATTAACACTCACGCGGGGGCTGTCAACGGGGCCGCGCAGGTTGAAGTTGAACCCGATCAGCCCCTCACCCGGGCGCGTCAGCACGGAGCCGATCCCGTTGATCAGGTAGAAGGGTGAGACAACGCCCTGAAAGTCCAGCACACCCGCCGCCGTTCCGTAGACCCCATCAAGCGATATGCCCATACTGGGGCCCGTGGCGCTGGACTGGGTGACAATGACCTGATCGGGGGTCAGGCGGAACTGCGCATCCACCTCCGAGAACATCAGCCCCTGCCCGTCCAGCTGCGTCAAAAGCCCGACCACCGAGATGGCGTCCAGCAGTGAGGCAAGTGCCGGCGCATCGCGCACCCTCAGATCGCGCGCCTCGACCGCGCCATCATAGCTGCCCTCGCTGCCTGTCGGGATCAGGGTCAGTTGCATGACGCCTCCCAACGCTCCACGCAGCAAACGCGTGGCCCGCAGAAGACTGCCCGCATCATTGGTGACGATCCGAACAGCCGAGCCCCCGCCCGATGGCACGACCGTTCCGTTGACCGGCGCGGCCCCGTTGACGTTGCCAGTGAAATCCCCCTGAAAGCCGCCATTGCTGGTGAACTGGCCACGGAAATCGTCGATCGTAATGGCATCCGTCACCCGCAACCGGTCAAGGGCAATATCCAGTGGCCCGCCGTCGCCGCCCTGCCCCCTGCCAAAGTTGGCAGACCGCAGGTCCAGTGATCCGGCGGCAATGCGGATCTCTGCCGGACGGCCCGCACCGCGCCCCACAAGGATGACAGGCGCATCCAGCCAGCCGCCCAGTTGGACCCGCTCGAAAGCCGCGCGTTCCAAGCCTCCGCCCGGGGCAAGCTGCACTGTGCCACGGGTCTCCAACCCAGGGGCCGAGATTGCCAGCAGATCAATCCGCGGGTTCGCCCCCAACTGGCCCTCGACCGTCAGGGACCCGCGTGAGGACGGCGACTTGGACCAGCCGACCCCGTCCAGCGCCAGCCCGATGCCCTGCAGGTTTGATGTCAGGCGGAAGTCCGGCGCGGTTGCATCCGACAGATCCAGCGCAATGCGGGCCGGCCCTTCGCCGCGCACCATGCCATCGGGCAGGTTTATGTCAAAGGCGCGCAGAAACGCAGGCCCGATGTTGGCTTCAATATCCAGCCGAGCAGTGCCCGCGCTGCCCGCACCCAACGCACGGGCAAAGGTCACCGAGCCGCCCACATCGCCCATGCTCACAGGCCCCTGCACTGTCAGACTGTCGGGATCAACATCCACCCGCATCCGTGAAGACGTCAGCACCTGACCGGGCAAAAGCGCCTCGGACCGCAGGCTGCGCAGGTCGG
>JAHDFG010000065.1:0-3047 GCA_020628265.1 Pseudooctadecabacter sp.
CCTGCGCCCAATTGCGCCGCAAAGCGACCCTAGGTCAGGCTGCGTGAGTGGGATCACACATTTGAATGAGTGTTTTGTATGAAAGATATGAAAGTCGTCTTCGAGTTTGATCTTGAGGATCTGGATCGGGGTGGATGGACCCGTCGTGTAGAAGAAATCTCGGATGAATACGGCCACGCCGAACCGGTTGGCCCCAACCACAATGCCTATTTCATCGACGCCGGACGTACCCTGTTGGTGACGTTTGAAAGTGTGGCAGGCATTCGTCGCGCCAATGATGACGCCGCGCCTCTGGGATGGCAGTTCGTCCAGAGCCACGGATGGTCAAGCCTGACCCTGATGTCGGATGTGGAGGTGGACTGGTTCCGCGCGCCTGCGGTTTTCGGATATTTCGACCGTATGATCGACGACGGCTTCTTTGACGACTTCGATCAGGTGCTGTTTTACGGCGCCGGTGCCGCTGGCTACGCCGCCGCGGCTTTCTCGGTTGCAGCGCCCGATGCGCGCGTGCTTGCCATTCAGCCACAGGCGACGCTTGAGGTCTCCCGCAGCCGCTGGGATCGCCGCTTCCCCGAGGCACGACGGTCTGATTTTGTCAGCCGGTTCGGCTATGCTCCAATGATGGTTGAGACAGCCGAAGACGTCTGGATCATCCATGACCCGAGCATCATCGAAGATGCCATGCACGCCCAGTTATTCGCCGGTGAAAACACCACCCAGTTGACCTGCCCCTATATCGGACCGGATGCCGATCGCGCATTCCTCTCGATGGATATCCTGCCGGAACTGATAGAACAGGCGATGGCAGGCGAATTGACCCCCGCAACCTACGCGCTGCTATGGCGCGCGCGGCAGACACATATGCCCTACATGCGGACGCTGTTCCACAGGCTCGAGATGGCAGAGACCCACCCGCGCCTGCTGGCACGGCTGTGTCGAAAGCTGGCAGCAGGCGGA
Organism: Pseudooctadecabacter sp.; assembly: GCA_020628265.1. Classification (GTDB taxonomy): domain Bacteria; phylum Pseudomonadota; class Alphaproteobacteria; order Rhodobacterales; family Rhodobacteraceae; genus Octadecabacter. Next base: position 958 of record JAHDFG010000065.1, read on the forward strand.
CGCCGTCCGATGTTTGCCAAGAAGTTGGAAGAGTTAGAGGCGGAAGGCGTCACCCTGTAAAGCATGGACGCCTTGCACCTATTCCGGTCAGTCGCGGCGGCCTTCGATGACCTTTTGGACAATCCGAACAAGCCGAAGGCCGAAATAACCCAAGGTGCCGCCAACTGCGAGGCCAAGGGCTGATCCGCTGCTGAAGATCGCGCAGAGCAAACCGGCGACCATCATCGCAATCATAAAGGCCAATAGGCGCAACTCTCCGTCTGCGAAGTCCATCTTTTGCGTCAACACCTTTGCCACGGGACGCGCCACGGGTGCCTCGATCATCGGCGTGACAGCCCCTGCAACAACAGCAATCAAAAAACCAAACATCTGTCTTCCTTCTGTTCTTTGGGCCAAGAGCAACAAATGCCGCGCGCAAAGACAAGGGGAAGCCTCTTTTCGTTTCCCCGCAAGCGGTGTAAGGCCAAGACATGCCGAAAGTATCACCAGACCGCCTGACGATCCGCCGCCCCGATGACTGGCACCTGCACTTGCGGGATGGTGCCATGATGCAGGCGGTAACCCCGCACAGCGCGGCCCACTTTGGCCGTGCGATCATTATGCCGAACCTTGTCCCCCCGGTGGTGACCGGCGCGCAAGCTGCCGCGTATCGTGAACGCATTCTGGCGGCCGTACCGGAAGGGTCGACCTTTCGTCCGTTGATGACATGCTACCTGACAGAAGACACCGATGCGGACGATCTGGCAGCGGCCCATGCGGATGGCATCATCACGGCCGTGAAACTGTACCCCGCCGGTGCGACGACAAACTCTGCCTCGGGGGTGAAAGACTTCGACAAAGTGCGCCCTGTGTTGGAGAGGATGGCAGACATCGGCCTGCCCCTTTGCGTCCATGGTGAGGTCACCGACAGCGACATCGATATCTTCGACAGAGAGGCTGTCTTCATCGACCGCGTCCTAAAGCCCATTCGCAAGAAGGTGCCGGACCTGCGTGTGATCATGGAGCACGTAACCACAGAGAACGCAGTGGACTACGTTCGTGACAGCCGGTCCAATCTGGCAGCCACAATCACGACCCACCACCTGATCATCAACCGCAACCATATCCTCGCCGGTGGGATCAAACCCCACTATTACTGCCTGCCTGTCGCAAAACGCGAAAAGCACCGGATCGCTTTGGTGGCAGCTGCCATCTCCGGTGACAAACGTTTCTTCCTCGGCACCGACAGCGCGCCCCATACCGACGCAAACAAATTTCTCCCCTGCGGATGCGCGGGCTGCTTTACCGCACCCAATACGCTGTCTTGCCTTGCGGAGGTTTTCGATGCGGCAGGTGCGCTGGACAAGCTGGAGAATTTCACCTCCCTTGCCGGACCGCGCTACTATGGTTTGCCCCCGAACGAAGACACCGTGACACTCGTCAAAGGTGATCCTGTCACCTACCCCGAACAGATCGAGACGGGCGACGGACCCGTTACCGTATTTGAACCGGGCTTCCCCCTCCATTGGCGTGTCGAGGCGTGATCAGAATTTCGACGAAATTCTGTGTGCAAATTCTTTTAAAGAATTTGGCCTCCGGCGGGCATATTTTGAAAACAGCGAAGACAGAGCCATGATCCCCACATCCTTCCCCGACAAAGCCGAAATTGCCCGTCTGACAGCCCGCATGCTGATCGAGATCGGTGCCATTGATTTCAACGCGGCGGAACCCTTTACCCATGCATCCGGCAAGAAAGCCCCCACCTATGTGGATTGCCGCAAGTTGATTTCCTTCCCGCGCATCCGGTCGACCTTGATGGATTTTCTGGCCGTTACAGTGATGCGCGAAGCGGGTTTCGAGGCGTTTGACAATGTGGCCGGTGGTGAGACAGCGGGAATTCCTTTTGGCGCGATGGTGGCTGAACGTCTGGCTCTGCCGATGACCTATGTCCGCAAGAAGCCCAAGGGATACGGTCGCAACGCCCGTATCGAAGGCGTCATGAACGAAGGCGATCGCGTTCTGCTGGTCGAGGACCTGACAACAGATGGTGGATCGAAGCTCTCTTTCGTTGACGCGATCCGCGACACGGGCGCGACCTGTTCGGCCACGGC
>JAHDFG010000065.1:3147-9719 GCA_020628265.1 Pseudooctadecabacter sp.
GGGCAGCGCAGTTTGTAGGACAAAGGTCCGCGGTGGGACGCGACAGGCGAGCAGCGCCAAGAGCAGGTACAGGGACACGAGATGAACGAGATCACCAGCTTCAATGCCTCCGGCACGTCCGAGGCCAATGCCGACGTTGTTCCCCATTCCATTGAGGCCGAGCAGCAGCTGCTGGGCGCGATCCTGACCAACAATGACATCTTTGATCGCGTGGCCGCGATTGTCGGGCCTGAACACTTCTATGACCCCGTACACGCCCGCATATTCGAAACGGCAGCCGCGCGGATCACCAAGAACAATCTGGCCTCCCCTGTCACCCTGAAGGCGTTCCTTGAAGACGACGAAGGCCTGAAAGAACTGGGCGGACCGGCCTATCTGGCGCGTCTCGCCGGTGCGGCCATTTCCGCCTTTGCGGCCCGTGACTACGCGCAGATGATCTACGATCTGTCTGTCCGCCGTGAACTGATCACCGTGGGCCATGATATTGCCGCCAAGGCCGCCAAGGTCGACGTGGCGTCCGAGCCCAAGGAACAGATCGTCGAGGCGGAACAGGCGCTTTATAAGCTGGCGGAACAAGGCACGTCCGAGGGTGGTTTTCAGTCCTTCCTGAAAGCGGTAACCGAGGCCGTAAACGTCGCCAATACCGCCTATCAGCGCGACGGGGGGCTGGCCGGTGTGCCCACGGCGCTGGTCGATCTGGACGCCAAGCTGGGCGGCCTGCACAAATCCGACCTTCTGATCCTTGCCGGTCGTCCCTCGATGGGGAAGACCTCTCTTGCGACGAACATCGCGTACAACGTTGCCAAAGCCTACCGTAAGGGAAAGATGTCGGACGGGTCTGAAGGCGCGGTCGATGGCGGCGTTGTCGGGTTCTTTTCACTGGAAATGAGCGCCGAGCAGCTGGCGGGGCGTATTCTTGCCGAGGCGTCCGAGATTTCCAGCCACAAAATCCGTCAGGGTGACATGACCGAAGGCGAGTTCCGCCGCTTCGTGGACGCCGCCAAACAGCTTGAGGCTTGCCCGCTGTTCATCGACGACACCGCCGCGATCCCGATCAGCCAGTTGGCCGCCCGCGCCCGCCGCTTGAAAAGGACCCATGGTTTGGACCTGCTGATCGTGGACTACCTGCAGCTGGTCCGCGGCACGTCCGACAACCGCGTGCAGGAAATCGGCGAGATTTCCATGGGCCTCAAGGCCATCGCCAAAGAGCTCAACATCCCGGTCATCGCCCTGTCCCAGCTCTCCCGTCAGGTGGAAAGCCGCGAAGACAAACGCCCGCAACTGAGCGACCTGCGTGAATCCGGCTCGATCGAGCAGGACGCCGACGTCGTGATGTTCGTGTACCGCGGAGAATACTACGTCGAACGTGAAAAACCCGATGATGATAACCTCGAAGCTATCGCCGCATGGCAGGACAAAATGGCCAGCCTGCATGGCAAGGCCGAAGTCATTATCGGCAAACAACGACACGGCCCAATCGGCACGGTCGAACTCAGCTTTACACCGGAGTTCACCCGCTTTGGCAATTTGGTGAAGCCTTGGCAACAAGGCGGCGATCAGGAGTTCTAAGCCTCCCTTGGGGCCCAGAGCGAGAACGCTCCGTTTCTTTGGCTTTCAAATATCCAAAACGCGCCGGAGGCGCGCTGGTCGGATTTGCAAAGCAAATTCGAAAAATAGGCCGGCAACAGTTCTGCGATGCGGGGTCCAATGGGAAACGGCCCCAAATTTTCCGTAGCCGGACGATCCACCGCTTCATCCAATCTGCCCTCTTGGCAAGGGCCTGCACGCCTGTCACAACGCCTGCATGTCTACCGGTTTTCTTTCAGTTGATCTTGATGCGCTCGCCACCAATTGGCGGGCTTTGGATGCCATGACGGATGTGGAAACAGCCGCAGTCGTCAAAGCCGATGGCTACGGACTAGGGGCCGACAAAGTCGCGCGTGCGATGATGCGGGCCGGCGTCACCAAGTTTTTCGTCGCCGTCGCAGAAGAGGGCGTGGCCCTGCGTCAGGCCTTGGGGCCAAACGTAGAGATTTGCGTGTTTTCGGGCCACATGCGCGGCGACACCGACATGATTTCGGACATGATGCTGACGCCAATGGTCAACACCGTGGGCCAGTTGACCCGCCATCTTGAAGCCCTGCCCGGCCACCCTTTCGGCGTTCAGTTGGACACCGGCATGAACCGTCTCGGGATGGAGCTGCCAGAATGGGCCAGTGTCGCGGAAATTGCCTTGTCGCAAAACTGCCGACTGGTGATGTCCCACCTCGCCTGTGCTGATGAGCCGGACCACCCGATGAACCGCCAGCAGTTGGACCAATTCCACCTGATGACCGACGGCATCTCGGTCCCGCGCAGTCTTGCCGCAACGGGTGGCATTTTATTGGGGCCTGAATATCACTTTGATCTGACCCGCCCCGGGATCGGCCTTTATGGCGGTTTGCCCTTCACGGACGCGCAGCCCGTGGCCTACTTGGATTTGCCGGTCATTCAGGTTCGCGATGTCGAAGAAGGCGAAACCGTGGGATACGGCAACGCATGGACTGCGGCCCGCCCCAGCAAGATCGCAACCGTATCGGGCGGCTACGCGGATGGTCTGATCCGTGCCTTGTCCGGCGGGGCCACCCTCTGGCACGGGGCGCATCCGGTTCCTCTGGTCGGGCGGGTGTCGATGGATCTGATCACGGCTGATGTCACGGACCTTCCGGAACTGCCGGGCGTTCTGTCCATTCTTGGCCCTGACCAAACGGTCGATGCCTTGGCGGATCGTGCGGGCACCATCGGGTATGAAATCCTGACGTCGCTGGGCCCGCGTTATCAGCGGCGCTATTCGGGCGGATGACTGCGCCGCTTGCGTCAATCGGTGCTGCGGCGCTGGGGTTTTTGGCGGCCATTGGCCGGCTTGCGATCTTCACGGGCCAAACGCTGAGCCACCTCGTTCGCCCGCCGTTCTACGGTCGCGAATTTGCGACAGCGCTGGTTCAGATCGGATACTTTTCATTGCCCGTCGTCGGGCTAACAGCCCTATTCACCGGTGGCGCGCTGGCCTTGCAAATCTACGCAGGCGGCGCGCGCTTCTCGGCCGAGGCCGTGGTGCCCCAGATCGTGGCCATTGGCATGGTACGCGAATTGGGGCCGGTCTTGGTCGGGCTGATGATTGCAGCCCGCGTGACGTCCTCCATCGCTGCCGAAATAGCCACCATGAAGGTGACCGAACAGATCGACGCGCTGGTGACCCTGTCCACCCATCCGATGAAGTACCTCACCCTGCCCCGCGTTTTGGCGGCGACACTCGTGATGCCCGTTTTGGTCGGCGTGGGCGATGTCATCGGCATTTACGGCGGCTATCTGGTGGGCACGGAAAGGCTGGGGTTCAACGCTGCCGCCTACTTGCAAAACACGGCCGACTTTCTGGAACCGCTTGATGTCGTCTCAAGCCTTGTGAAGGGTGCTGTCTTCGGCTTCATCGCGGCCCTGATGGGGTGCTACTACGGCATGACGTCTGACCGGGGCGCAATGGGTGTCGGACGCGCGACGAAATCGTCGGTGGTGGCCGCTGCCATTCTCATTCTGGCCGCAAACTTCCTGCTGACCGAGGCCTTCTTTTCCGCATGATCACCCTTTCGGACGTTCATAAGTCTTTTGGCACCAACGCCGTGCTCCGCGGGGTCGACCTACAGGTCGCTCGTGGCAGTTCCATGGTGGTCATCGGCGGTTCGGGGACGGGCAAGTCGATCCTGATCAAATCGATCCTCGGCTTGGTGCAGCCTGACAGCGGCACGATCACGGTGGATGGCAAAGACGTGGGCACCGGCGACCGCGATGCCTTTCTTGCCCGCTTTGGCATGTTGTTTCAGGGAGGCGCGCTTTTCGACAGCCTGCCTGTGTGGCAGAACGTGGCCTTCCGGTTGCTTCGTGGCGCCCTCAAACGTCCCAAAGCCGAGGCCCGCGAGATCGCTATCGAAAAACTGCGCCGTGTAGGATTGTCTGCCGACGTCGCCGACCGCCTGCCCGCCGAGTTGTCCGGCGGCATGCAAAAACGGGTCGGTCTGGCCCGCGCCATCGCAGCCGAGCCCGAGATCATCTTTTTCGACGAACCCACCACCGGCCTCGACCCGATCATGTCCGGCGTCATCAATGACCTCATCCGCGAAATTGTCACGGAAATGGGCGCAACAGCGATCACGATCACCCATGACATGACCTCCGTCCGTGCCATCGCGGACAACGTCGCGATGCTGCACGGGGGCAAAATTCGCTGGACAGGCCCCGTCGCAGACCTCGACCGTTCGGGAGACGCGCACGTAGACCAATTCATCAACGGACGTGCCACCGGCCCGATTGAAGCCATCCGTTAGACAGCGATTCGTCTCGGATGCCGCACGCCTGTCGGGTCCGCCGACCTCTACCATCATCTTGTAGTTGCGAGCTTCCGGGATACTAGTGCCCAGAAGCCATCACCGCTTTACGGTCCGCCCATTCCCCTTCGATTGTTTCTCATTTGGGAACAAAGGCCCGCAATCTACTGAAAACAATCCGGTTTTCCTTACTTTGATCCGAATTTTCCGAAATTCCCCTTGGGCCATCGGCAGGTTATCGCCTAAATTTGGTTAACGGAGCCGGCACGAGTCGGCGCTGCAGTGACCCTGGGGGGGTTCGTATGTCCGATCAATCGATGGTGGCCCGTAGCCACCGCTTCATGCATTTCACATCTATGGTCATGATGGCGGTCCTGTGCCTCGCAGTCGTGGGCTACACGATTGCTGCCGCTTTGGGGTTGGCCCCTTGGCTGACGTTTAGCGCCACCTTCGGCGAGTTCTATGTGCCGAACGCGGGCGTCTATCTGCAGGTCATGCTTGCGGTGGTTTTCACGGCCCTGTTCTTCTTCATGCCGACCACGGGTCGCATTTTGTCGCTGGAACGGTCCCATCGTGATTTCAGCATGACGATGGAAGACGTCGCGCGCGCTTATCACGTGTGCCACACAGCCGACCGCGCGGGCATTTTCACAATGTCATCTGAGTTCGACGCGGTGCGCGAGCGCCTGTCGTATCTGCGCGACCACCCCGATCTGGACAGCCTTGAACCGCAAGTGCTTGAACTGGCGGCACAAATGTCCCAACAGTCCCGCGAACTGGCGGACGTCTATTCGGACGCCAAGGTCACCCGCGCCAAGACCTTCCTGCGGCAGCGTCAGGAGGAGGCCGAGCGCCAGCAGCAGTTGATCGTCGAGGCGCACCACGCCCTGCGCGATATCCGCAAGTGGTCCCAGCAGGTCGAACTCGAAGAGAGCGTCGTCGCGAGCCAGTTGAGCCAGCTGGAAGAACAGCTTGAGGCCACCCTGCCTGCTTTGGGCTACACCTTGGGCAAGGAAAGCGCCGACGTGGTGCCCCTGCCCCAAAAGCCTGCGGCTGAATAACACCAACAACGAAAAAGGTAACGTCGCGCCTTCAATGGGGCGACGTGCGCTTGCGCCACATTGGATGCATACGTCCGTACCAAAGCGTCGGCAGACCTTGAAGTGTGCGCTGTCTGAGGCCAGACATCTGCCACACCAAAGGAACACCTCATGCTGAACGTGCTTCGCGTAGCGAACCTTGCCCTTCTCATCCTGTTTCCCATCGCCTGGTTCGCACCGCTCTTGCGGGCGGCATTGCTGCCGATCTTCGGGATGGACGAAATCAGTGTCATTTCCGGCCTGCAAAGCTTGTGGGGATCGGACGTCTTTCTGGCCCTGATCGTGACGGCGTTTGCGATCTTTGCGCCCTACCTCAAGACCATTGGATTGGCGCTGGTGCATTTTGACTTGCTCAAGGACAAGGTGCTGCCGGTTTTGGGCTACATGGGAAAACTGGCCATGGCGGATATCTTCCTGATCGCGCTGTACGTCGTGGTGGTCAAAGGCGCGGGCCGCGTGACGGTCGAAGGCGGTTGGGGGCTTTACCTCTTCACGGGCTGCGTGCTGACCTCGATCCTTGTGTCGGTGCTGACGGCGCGACACCTGAAAGCCGCGGCCTGATGCATCGCCGTTCCTTCATGGCAACAAGTTCTGCGGCCATTCTGACAGGATGCGGCGCGCGCGGGACTTTTACGCCGGTCGCGGCTGGCGCCCCTTTTGAACGCCGCGATATCCTGATGGCAACGAACCGTGCGTCGTTTGAAACCACGGATAAATCCGAAAGCCTGACCATCTTCGATATGGATATCGCCGTCCCGCGCAATCGCGCACCAGGCACTGTTCCTGTGTCGGGTGACAATGCCTTTGCTGTGGAACGTCAACGGACCCTCCGGTCCGAGCCGCAGATCAAACGCACGTTGGGCCAATCCACGGACCAACCCCTCGTGATCTGGGTGCACGGGTTCAACAACACCCCTGCCGAAGCCGTCTATCGACATGCGCAAATGGCCACCGACACAGGCATGCGTGGCCCGCAAGTGTCTTTCGTCTGGCCCTCTGCGGCCTCTGCCACAGGCTATCTGCATGATCGCGACGCCGCTTTGCAGGCGCGCGGCGCGTTGGAGGAGCTGTTTGTCCTCTTGGGGCGTATCTGGTCGGGGCCCGTGACTGTCAT
>JAHDFG010000066.1 GCA_020628265.1 Pseudooctadecabacter sp.
TGTAGGCGTCATAGAGTTCGGGTACGAGCCTGTCGCCCATCCCGTCATCAAGGGCTTGCTTCATCATCTCCAGCGGCCTTTGCGCCATGACCGACGGCGCGCCAGCGTCTTCCGCCATCTGGACGTAGTAGCCTACGTCCTTGGTCGCGTTCTCAATCGAAAAGGCCAGTTTTGAGGCATCCCCGTTCAGCGCGTAGTTGGCGAAGAAGTCCATGAAAGGGGACCCAAGCGGCCCCGCGAACATCACGTCGAACAACTTCTGGCGGTCGATGCCGGTGATGTCGGCCATGGTGAACGCTTCACCCAGTGCGTTGGCAACCACCTGACCGAAGAAATTGTTCATCAGTTTGATCGTATGGCCACTGCCCACCTCGCCCAGATGAAAGACGTTTTCGGCCAGATCATTGAGCACAGGCACCACACGATCAAAGGCCGCCTTGTCGCCCGAACACATCAGGTTGAGCATCCCCTCCAGCGCGTGGGTCGGGGTCCGGCCGATGGGCGCATCAAGGTAAGTGCCCCCCGCCTCCGCAACCTCCGCGGCAAGTTGTTTGGTAGACGCAGGAAGCGAGGTGCCAAAGTCGATGACGACTGCATCTTTGGACAATCCCGCAATGCCCCCATCCGCCCCGCGCATCCGGCTTTCAACGTGATCCGACGTGCCCATGCACAGCATCACAATGTCACTGTTATGGGCGACGTCACGGGCAGACGCGGCCTCGACCGCGCCGCGTGCGATGGCTTTGTCCAATTCGGTGCGGTCACGATTGCCCAGGACTGTCACGGAATAACCCTTGTCCTGAAGGCGCGACACCATGGCCCCGCCCATCAAACCCAGCCCGATGAATCCCAGTTTTGGAAGCGTCATTGGTTTCTCCTACATTGTGGCGCCGATTTGCCACGGAACGAATTCATAGTCGCCCAAACCAAGGCGTTCCGATTTTGTGGCGGCCCCCGAAGCGGTGGCGATGATCTGTTCGTATATCTCGCGGCCCATGGCTGGCACGTCGAGCCCTTCAGACAGGATGCGGCCTGCATCAATGTCCATGTCTCCGGCCATGCGCGTTGCCATATCGGTGTTGGTCGCGATCTTGATTGTGGGGCTTGGCTTTGACCCGAATGCGGACCCGCGACCGGTGGTAAAGCACACGATCTGGCATCCACCGGCAATTTGCCCTGTCACACTCGCCGGATCGTAGCCGGGGCTGTCCATGAAGGTGAAACCCGCAGCGGTGACCGGTTCGGCGTATTTGTAAACACCGTTCAAGGGGGTTGTGCCGCCTTTTGCAGCAGCGCCCAAGGATTTCTCAAGGATGGTTGTCAGCCCGCCCGCCTTGTTTCCAGGGCTTGGATTGTTGTCCATCGATCCCTTGTTGGCGGCCGTATACTCCTCCCACCAGCGGATCAGGTCGATCAACCGCTCGCCTGTGGCCTGATCGGCCGCCCGTTCGACAAGTAGATGTTCGGCGCCGTAAATCTCCGGCGTTTCCGCCAGAACCCCCGTGCCCCCTTGGGCCGCCAACAGATCGCAAGCGTAGCCCAGCGCGGGGTTGGCTGTTACACCGGACCACGCATCGGATCCGCCGCATTGCAACGCCACCTTGAGGTGCGAAACAGCGCAGGGCGTACGGGTTGCCTGATTGGCCAACGGCAGCATCGCCTCGACCCTCTCGATCCCGCGCGCGACGGTCTCTTGGGTGCCGGCAACATTCTGGATGTTCATCGTTTGAAACAGAGGGCCGTGCTCCAGCCCGTAGGCCTCAAGCAGCCAGTCGATCTGGTTCATCTCGCAGCCAAGCCCGACCATCAAAACCCCTGCGAGGTTGGGGTGGCGCGCATACCCCCACATGACCCGCTGCAGCGCTTCGAACCCTGTGCCGTCACCGCCCATCCCGCAGCCGGTTCCATGCACGAAGGCTGCGACACCATCGACGTTTGGATAGTTCGCCAAAACCTCAGGCGTGAAGTGGTTTGCGATCATCCGCGCGACGGTTGCCGAACAATTCACCGACGTCAGAATGCCGATATAATTGCGCGTACCCACGCGACCCTTGCCCCGATCAAAACCCATGAAGGTATCAGTCGCCTCAGGCACTGTCGCAGGCCTCAGGTTGGTGCCAAAGGTGTAGGTTTGGTCCACGGCGGTGAAGGACAGATTATGCGTGTGAACGTGATCGCCCGCCGCAATATCGCACGATGCGACCCCGATCTTTTGCGCGTACTTCAAAACCGGCTGGCCCGCCGCAATGGCAGATAGCGCCACCTTGTGCCCCGTGGGGATCGCCGCATTCAGCCGCAAGCCGTCCACGTCCTCGCCACCGCGCAAAGCAGTTTGCGCGATGGCCACATTATCCGCCGGATCCAGGCGTATCAGACCCATCAGGCGCAATTCGGCCCGTCCGAGGGCCAACGGTGCTGGGGAATATGGGCGCTACGTGCGAGGGTGTGACGCGCGTCGTCCCACATCTGTTTCCACACGCGCCAGTCGCGTAACTCGGCCTCGGGTCGTGCCCGCGACCTTGCAACAAAGCTTGGGAATTGATCCCGCCCTGTCGATTGGCCCGTCACGTTGTATCGCAAGTCAAAAGACCAACGGTATCCACCCGAAACATTGGACAGGCTCGCGTGCGGGGTCAGCGGATGAAAGATCACAGCACCACCGGCCTTCACTGGTGTAGGTACGGCATGTTCTTTGGGCAGATAGGTTTCGGTAATCCCCGGCTGATTACGGGTGCAGTGAGGCAGCATGTCGTCCCGCAAACCCGGCTTCACCTGAAGGCATCCGTTTTCAACAGTCGCATCGGTGATGGCCAGCCAGATCGTGACCATTTGGGTGTCATCCGCAGATGGCAAGGTCACGCCTTTGTCCTGATGCCAATCCGTCGCGATGATATGCGCGCGGCGCTCCCCCGTGGCGACCTCGGCCTCGGGTGGTTTGATACGCACGTGCTGGATGGGGTTCGACGTCAACTCTGGCCCCAGCAAGCTTTCGGCAATGTCCAGAAGGTTGGTGTGCGTTGCCATATCGAATACAGCGGGGCCGATATGCATGGGCGTATCATCCGCTATACCGCTGTGCGACAACGAAATATCCAGCGGCTGATACCACTCGAACCCTGCTTTCACCGCGGCATCCAGTTTGTCAAAGAACCCCATGTCCGGCGTCGCCGGTGCCAACTGCCCGTCTGCGGCCCATTCATCATAAAGCCGGTCGATCAAGGCTTCGTACTCTGCCTTTACCGCATCCAGTGTCTTTGCATCGATGACATCCTCAAGAACGAGGTAGCCGTCGCGGTGGAACTGGGCGATTTGAGCATCGGTCAACATGGGACTACTCCAACAGCAGTGTCACAATAGGCGGCCAGATCAGCAGAACCGACAGCGCCAACAGCTGGACACCGATGAACGGCAGGAACCCTTTGAAGATGTCCGTCAGCGAAATGTGCGGCGGGGCGACAGATTTCAGGTAGAAGGCCGCAGGGCCAAAGGGCGGCGACAGGAAACTGACCTGCATGTTCATGCAGAACAGCACCCCGAACCAAACCGACAGGTACTTCGGATCCAGCTGGCCGAAATAGCCGATCTCTTCGATGGGCAGGCGCTGCACGATGGGCAGGAAGACCGGAATGATCAAAAGAACGATACCGACCCAGTCCATGAAGGCACCCATGAACAGCAGGATCACCATCATGGTCAGCAGGACCAGCATAGTGGGCATTTCCGAGCCCACGATCAGGTTGGCGATGTAGTTCGGACCGCCGGCAAGGGTGTAGGCCCCAGCCAAAGCAGCCGCACCGATCGTGACCCAAATGATCGTGCCGGTGGACCGCAAAGTCCGCATCATCGAATCCCACAAAAGCTCGACATTGGCTTCTCCGCGGAAGACCGCGATCAGGAAAACCGCAAACGCGCCCATACCAGCGGCTTCCGTGATGCCGGTGATACCGCCGTAGATCGAACCCATCACAACACCGATCACAAGGATCGGCGGGACAAGGCCCTTGCCGTGCTCCCACCCCTTGCGTAGACGCTCGGCCCCGAACAGGGCGGCAATAAGGATGAAGGCGGCAAGCCCGATCCCGAGGAACGGCAGATCATCCGTCATTCCCAGAACAATCGGGTCGATGTTATCGGCCGGATCAAAGGCGTTCTGCCCCGTGACCGTAAAAAACAAGGCCCGCAGCAGCAAAATTGCAAAGAAGCCCGCACCAACCATGGACAGAAAGCCAAAGAACATCTGTCCCTTGCCGCTTGCGGACATGGCCGTCAGGCCTGCCATTGCAAACAACGCCACGACGATCCCGACAGGCCCTGTGTCAGCTGGCGAAAGACCAAAGCGGCCACCGATGAAATAGACGCCCACGGCCAAGGCAATCGCAAGAATGAGGCCTCGCTGCAAAGGTCCGGCAGGAACCGCCGGATCTTCATCCGACACATCCGGCAAGGGGGCATCTTCGGGGCGCAGCTGGGTGCGGATGATGATGTAGGCGATGATCATCATCGCCAGCATGAAGCCCGGCACGAAGGCGCCCGTGAACAAAGCCTTGATCGAGGTTTCCGTGATCAGGCCGTAAATGATCAGCACAATCGACGGCGGGATCATGGTGCCCAGTGATCCGGACGCACAAATCGTCCCAATGGCGAGGTTCTGGTTATATCCCAGACGCAACATCTGCGGCAGCGCGATAAGGCCCAGCAAGACCACCTCACCGCCGATGATGCCTGACATTGCGGCCATGATGACCGCCATGATGGACGTCACGATGGCGATGCCGCCGCGCACGGTCGACAGCCAGTAGTTCAGGGAATTGTACATCTCCTTGGCGATGCCGGAGCGTTCCAGCAAGGCCGCCATGAAGATGAACAATGGCACCGATATGAGGACATATTGCGTCATCAAATCGAATATCTTCTGCGTTAATAGATAAAGCGGACCAGTCCCCGGCCTGCCCGTCAACATCCCCTCCCCGAAGGTCCACGGGGCGGTCAGAACCTGTGGTTCGAACTTCAGCACCATGACCACCAACGCCAGCACGGCAGAGGCAAAACCAAGGGGCATCCCGATCGCCAGCAGGACAACCAGCCCCAAGACGACGATCATTGAAATCGTTCCGATATCCATCAGTCTGCCCCCACGCTTTTTCGAATGGCCTCGATCTCGTCTTCGTCGACGATGAAGGTCTCCGGCTCGACGTTCCAATCCGCGATCAGATTGGCGAGGGATTGAAGTGCGATCAGGCACATGATGATCAGGATCATCGGTTGAATGGTGGCGGGGATGGGCGGGTCAAAGGCTGTGCCGAACATCTCCCAGCGGTAGAGCTTGTTGATGAAAACCTGATTGTAGCTTCCGTAAACGACGCCGGCCGCAAACACGATAATCAGAACCGTCGAGATAACATCGAACACCTTCCGCACGGCACGCGGAACGATGTCATAAACGAGGGTAATGCGGATGTGACAGCGCTGCTGCATCGCATATAGGCCCGAGCACAAGAACACGAAGCCCGCGATCCAGAGCGTCAGTTCATTGGCCCATTTTGTCGGTGCCTCGACAACGTAGCGCATGAACACTTCGTAGAGCATCACACTGGTCATCACGACAATCATGATCATTGTCGCGCGCCCAATGAACAGCGCGAAACGGTCCCAACCGCGCCATTCCTCGTATTCCATCGGGGCAACGACAAGCGTGCGCATGCCCAGAATGGCAAAGACGGGCATCAGGACGAGCGCCAGATAGTCCACGATATTGGCAAAGCCGCCAAATAAGCCGTTCATGTTTTGAAGCACCTCCTTGCGGGTGTGCAATTCGGAGACCTGCATGAACAGGCTCTCGTTCTCAGGTGGAAACCAATCGAGTGTGAAGGCCGGAATGTGCCAGACACACCAACCCGCGCAAATCAAAAATGCCGATGGCCAGATCCATTCGACCACGCCGCCGGTCTGCTGCTCTTGCATGTGCTGTCCCCTGAGTCTTGATCTTGCTTGACGAAAGCCGTCCGCAAACGGCCTTGGACAAACAAGATGAAAGGGGCGCCGAAGCGCCACCCTTCTGCATTGTGCTTTGGATTATTCCATCGCGCCGATGCCGCGCAGGAAGTCGAGGTGCGCGTTCAGCAGCTCGGTGGATTCCGGCGTGGTTGCGAACTCAACCCATGCGTCCTGAACCGCCTGACGGTAAACCGCCATGTCCTCTTCAGCCCACTGGTACATGTTCAGACCCTGTTCCGCCAAAGCAACGGAGTTCTCGGCGTTCTTGACCTCGTTGATCGTGGTGTTCTTCAACGCCAGAGCCTGCATGCCGATGCGCAGGATTGCCTGATGGTGGGCAGGCATCGCATCCCAGACGTCCTTGTTACAGGCCAGGTGGTCAGCTGGCATCGAGTGGAAGCCCGGATAGTTGGTGTGCTCTGCGATGTCATACAGACCCAGACCGATGTTGTTGGTCAGGTTGGCCGCGTCTGCGCCGTCGATGATGCCGGTTTCCAGTGCGGTGAAGATTTCGTTGAAGTCCATCACAATGGGGGAGGCGCCGAGGTTTTCAAAGATCAGCGTGATCACGCCAGGAGGCGAACGGAACTTCCAGCCTTCGAGGTCTGCCACACCGGATATCGGGCGGGTCGAGGACAGCGATTCAGGACCGGGGATCCACCAGCCCACGAACTGCATGCCATACTGGTTGTAGAGGTTGTTCAGCGCCTCTTCACCGCCGCCGTGCAGCATCCAGGCGTACTGCTGATAGGGGTTTGCATAGCCACCTGTAAGGTCGCCGGTGAACTGGAACGCAGGGTTCTTGCCAGTCTGATAGGCACCACCTGTCATATCGCAGTCCAGAATACCGGTTGCAGCAGCGTCGAAGGTTTCGGCAGAGGCCACAACGGAGGATGCATAGAACATTTCGATCTGGATTTCGCCGTTGGACATCGCGGTGACGTCTTCGATGAATTCGGACGCCATCTGGCCCGACAGCGTTTCCTGGCTGAAGTGCGTCTGGATGCGCAGATTGGTTGTTTGAGCGTTGGCAGCGACAGCAGCCACGGACAGTGCGGCAGCTGACGCGGCGAGCGTCAGTTTCTTCAGTGTGGACATTGGTTCCTCCCTTGGTCCTTCTGTTGGCCGTAGACCGGCCCTCCCTTTTGGTATGACCAAAGTAGGTGGCTTGCTTTTTTTAGGCAAACAAAAAACGAATTCTTTGTTTGGATAAAAAATGCAATGTTTTCTGAATATTGCGCAGTTTAACCTGAACCAACGGAGAATATTTTGCTGGCACGCGGCAAATGCATGACCAATATGGTCGCACCAAATGACTCGCCCAAGGGAGGCCGGAGCAACATGCCCAAGATCACCAAAGACAACTTACGCTCCAGAGATTGGTTTGCCCGCGAAGGCGATCCGGAGATGACTGCGCTCTATCTTGAGCGCTATCTGAACTACGGCCTGACCCGTGAGGAATTGCAGGAAGGCAAGCCGATCATCGCGATCGCTCAAACCGGCAGCGACCTAAGCCCCTGCAACCGCCACCACCTTGAGCTGACAAAAAGGGTACGTGACGGGATCATTGCAGCAGGCGGCACCCCGATCGAAGTTCCTGTGCACCCCATTCAGGAGACCGGCAAACGCCCCACGGCAAACCTTGACCGGAACCTTGCCTATCTGTCCTTGGTCGAGACCTTGCAGGGCTATCCACTGGACGGTGTGGTCCTCAACATCGGGTGTGACAAGACCACGCCGGCATTGCTGATGGCCGCGGCCACAGTCAACATTCCGGCCATCGCTCTGTCTGTTGGTCCGATGTTGAACGGCTACTGGGAAGGGGAGCGCGCGGGCTCCGGCACCGTGATCTGGAAAGCGCGGGAATTGATGGCCAAAGGGGACATCACCGGCGACGAATTCATGGAGATTGCGGCCTCAAGCGCCCCTTCGGTGGGCTACTGCAACACGATGGGTACCGCGACCACGATGAACTCGCTGGCAGAAGCCTTGGGGATGCAGCTGCCTGGCAGTGCCGCCATTCCGGCCCCCTACCGTGAACGCGCCCAGATCAGCTATGAGACCGGCAAGCGGATCGTCGATATGGTCTGGGAAGACATGCGCCCGTCCGACATCATGACCCGCGCCGCGTTTGAGAACGCGATTGTCATCAACTCGGCCATTGGCGGCTCGACGAATGCGCCCATCCACCTCAATGCGATTGCAGCCCACCTTGGTGTGCCGCTGAACAACGACGACTGGCAGGCCTTGGGCTATAAAGTCCCGCTTTTGGTAAACCTGCAGCCTGCGGGCAAATACCTTGGTGAGGATTATCACCGCGCGGGTGGGGTGCCCTCCGTCGTAGCCGAATTGCTGCGCGGCGGTTTGCTGCCCAATCCAGACGCGCTGACCGTCAACGGCGCGACCATGGGCGCCAACTGCGAAGGACGTGCAGCGACAAACACCGATGTGATCCGCACGCTGGACACCCCCCTTGTGCAGGATGCAGGCTTCCTGAACCTCAAAGGCAACCTTTTCGACAGTGCGATCATGAAGACCAGCGTGATCTCGGACGAATTCCGCGATCGTTACCTGTCCAACCCTGATGACCCCAATGCATTTGAGGGACGTGCGGTGGTGTTCGACGGACCTGAAGACTTCCACCACCGGATTGATGATCCAGCCGAAAACATCGACGAGAACTGCGTCCTGTTCATGCGCGGTGCGGGACCCAAAGGCTACCCGGGCGGGGCCGAGGTCGTAAACATGCGCGCGCCGTCCTACCTTTTGAAAAAGGGCGTGCAGGCTCTGCCCTGCGTGGGCGACGGGCGGCAATCGGGCACGTCGGGATCACCGTCGATCCTCAACGCCTCACCCGAGGCGGCGGCAGGCGGCGGCTTGGCGTTACTGAAGACCGGTGACACCGTGCGCTTTGATCTGGCCAAAGGAACGGCTGACATGCTGGTGCCACTGGACGAACTGGCCGACCGCGCCCGAGCGTTGGAGGAAGCAGGCGGCTACCAGATGCCAGCCAGCCAGACACCTTGGCAGCAATACTTCCGCGATCTGGTGAACGGGCTCGATCAGGGCATGACGCTGAAAGACGCGCCCAGCTACCGTGACACGGCCCGCACATCCACCCCGCGGGACAGCCACTGATGTCGGAACTGCTCGTCGTCTCGAACGTGACCCCGCGCATGGCCGACCGCCTGTCAGAGGCCTTCGATGTCACCTATCTGTCGCAGGTCGACGCCGACGCTTGGCTGCCGAAGAACGCAGTCAGCGTGCGCTTTGTTCTGACCGATGGCCCGACCGGCGTCGCTGACGACCTTCTGGCGCAGCTTCCCAATGTTGATGTCATCAGCAACCTTGGCGTCGGCTATGACGGGGTGAACACTGACCTTGCAACAAAGCGGGGCATCCCCGTGACCCACACGCCCAGCGTCCTGAACGAAGAGGTCGCGACGACTGCGGTGATGCTCTACCTCGCGTGTTGGCGGAACTTCGAGGCCGAGATGGCCCAAGCACGGTCAGGTCGTTGGGCCACCGACGGAAACCTGCCCTTGCCGCCGACAGCCGACGGGCGGCGGATCGGTATTCTGGGGCTCGGTCGGATCGGTAAGGCGATTGCAACCAAACTTGCCCCGTGGGCGGCCGAGATTTGCTATTTCGGGCGCAGCAAGCAGGACGTTGCCTTTCGCTACTTCGACGATCTGACGGCGATGGC
>JAHDFG010000067.1 GCA_020628265.1 Pseudooctadecabacter sp.
GACATGAGCGATGAGGCCCTGAACAGGATCGCTGAGGCGCTGGAACGGCTGGCACCCGCGCCGGCACAGGCGCCCGATTTCTCGGCGCCGGCCTATGTCTGGCATGCGGAGCCAGACCGGCTGGACCCTGTTTCGGCGGTCAATCGTGTAGACCTTGATTTGTTGGTCGGCATTGATCGTGCGCGTGACACCTTGTTGGAAAATACCCGTCAGTTCGCCAAGGGGCTGCCTGCGAACAATGCGCTGCTATGGGGCGCGCGGGGCATGGGGAAATCCAGTCTTGTCAAAGCGGTACATGGGGCTTTGGACGCAGACTACCCCGGCTTGAAAGTGGTGGAAGTACAGCGTGAAGACCTGCCCAGCATTGGCCGCTGTCTGGCGCTCCTGCGGGGCCGCAGTGAACGGTTTATCCTGTTCTGCGATGATCTGAGCTTCGGTCACGACGATGCCCACTACAAGTCACTCAAGGCAGTTCTTGATGGCGGGATCGAGGGGCGGCCGGATAACGTCGTGCTT
This sequence comes from Pseudooctadecabacter sp., assembly GCA_020628265.1. GTDB lineage: Bacteria > Pseudomonadota > Alphaproteobacteria > Rhodobacterales > Rhodobacteraceae > Octadecabacter. The sequence goes on from JAHDFG010000067.1 coordinate 517, forward strand.
TACGCCACGTCCAACCGGCGTCACCTTATGCCGCGCGATATGATCGAGAACGAACGTCAAAGCGGGATCAACCCGTCCGAGGCGGTGGAGGAAAAAGTGTCCTTGTCCGACCGGTTCGGGCTCTGGCTGGGCTTCCACCCCTGCGATCAGGACGAATACCTCAGCATGATCCGTGGGTATTGCGATGCCTACGACATCGCCATTTCTGACGCCGATTTGCGCGCCGAAGCCATCGAGTGGCAGGCAACACGAGGGTCACGGTCGGGACGCGTTGCGTGGCAGTATTTTACTGATCTGGCCGGACGCCGCGGCGTCCGGCTGGGCTAACAAAATTCCGGAATTTTGTTGCCCGCCAAGTGGTTAAGGCAGGAAGTCGGCAGGGTCGACGCTTTCCAAACCGTCGCGGACCTCAAAATGCAGGAAGCTGGGGTTGCCTGACGCAACCGAAGCGATGCCCTGACCTTGAGCCACACTGTCGTCCTTGCTGACCGTCAGATTGTCGACATTCACGTAGACCGTCAGGATGTTACCCGTGTGACGGACCACGATGATCTGCGCCCCGTTGGTGTTCTGGGTGATGGCCGCGACCGTGCCCGCAGCAGCAGCCTTGACGGTTGTGCCAGCCGGAACGCCGATATCAATGCCTTCGTTCCGGCCAGGGTTGTAGGCACGGATGATCGAGCCTTGGACCGGATAGATGAACGGGGCCGAAGTGGCAGGGGTCGTGACCTCGCCAATGTCAGGCGCGGGCGGTGCGGGTGGCGTCGTTTCAGGCGTATCAGGCGTTGCATCGACCTCTGGCAGGGGGGCCACAGCGCTGGGCGGTGTCGGAGTGGCCGAGCCTACGCCAGGTGCCTCGACAGCAGCGGGGCTGGGTGGCGTTGCACCCGCCACGGGGATGAGCAGCTGCTGGCCCTCGCGGACCGTCAAGTCAGAGCCCAACCCGTTCCATTCGGCAAGGGCCGCCACGGGCACGTCGTAAAGACGTGAAATCTGGAAGGCTGTTTCGCCGCGTGCGACGCGGTGCAGCCCCGGTTCCGCACCCGTTTGAGGGGCAGGCGCGCTGCTGGAGGACACTGGTGTGACTGTCTGTTCACCTGCGCGGTCGATCGCGTCCGAGGCCAATGAGGTTACGTTGACCTCAGGCGGGAGGATCGGACCTGTGGTTGCGGCACCCGTGGCAGGCGAGGGTTCTGCGACGCGGCTCGGCAGGGCCACAATCTCGTCCCGTCGCAGGGCTACGTCCGCATCGACCCCGTTGTAGGCGGCCAGCGCGTTGGCATCGAGGTTCAGGCGGCCCGCGATCTGGCGGACTGTTTCGCCGCGCTGGGCCACGACGACCTGATAGTTCGGGTAGGAGATGACCCCACGATTATCGGGGCGGGGACGGTTGGCAAGATTTCGCGCAGCGTCCGTTGTATTGAACCCGCCGGTCAGGTTGCGCAGGTCCCAATCAAAATTTCGGTCCGCCATATTGCCGTCGGCGTCGCAGGCCGCCAAAGCGACTGTCGCCACAGATGCAACCAGAACAGGACGAATGGAATAGGGGAAGCGGGGCTTCGCCATGGCACTGTCTCCTCAAGCCTGTCGGATCTTTGTCCGACTTTGGGCGTAGTCTAACGGGTTTTCAGTCTTTTCCCAAGCCCTCAAGCAAGGGGACAAAGCGCACGGGGCGCAATTCTTCGTAGTCGAAACCGTTTTCAAGCCGACGTACCCGTATCAACGTCTGCACGGAGTCCGATTGGCCGACTGGCAGAACCATGATCCCACCGACTTTCAATTGCGCCAGAAGGGGGCCAGGCGGGTCTTCGGCGGCAGCGGTCACGAGAATGCGGTCAAAGGGGGCCTGATCCGGCAGGCCAAAGCTGCCATCGGCCGTGAGTGACGTCAGGTTGGTGATGTCCAGTTGGTCGAAAATGGCACGGGCTTCGGTCACAAGCGATTTGTAACGGTCGACCGTATAGACGCGGCGGGCGAGGTGGCTGAGGATCACAGCCTGATAGCCGGAGCCGGTCCCGATCTCCAACACCTTGTTGCGGGGCTGGACCTGCAGCGCCTGTGTCATCAGCCCGACCACAGATGGTTGGCTGATCGTCTGGCCTGCGCCGATAGGCAGAGGCATGTCGTCATAAGCCCGTTCAGAAAAGTGTCCTTTGACGAACATCGCACGGTCCGTCTTTTCCATCGCAGTCAGCACCCGCGCGTCCGTCACCCCCTTGGAGCGCAACGCAAAAAGGAACTGCATCTGACGTTCGGCGAGTGTCATTTCAGTTGGCTATCCAGAGTGTCCAGCAAATCGTGAGCGGTCAGGTCCGCCCGCATGGGTGTGACGGAAATATAGCCGTCAAGGTTTGCAGTGACATCCGTCCCGGGGCCTGTGGGTCGGTCCTGTGGGCCGCCCTTGACCCACAGGAACCGCCGTCCGTTGGGGGCCGTCACGGGCTCGACCTTGAAGAAGGTTTCGCGCCGGAACCCCTGGGACGCGACCTTAAGGCCCTTTACATCGGCCGCTGCGACGGGCGGGAAATTCACGTTGTAGAAGACACGGTAGTCGTCTTTGGTCCAGATGCCTTTGTCCAGCAGTGTGCGGACGGTGGCCGCCCCGTGTCGTGCAGCGGCCTCGAAGGGGTCGTCCAGATCACGATTGTCTGGCCCGAAAAACTGGCTCAACGCGATGCCGGGCACGCCTTGCAAGGCGGCTTCCATGATCGCGCCGATGGTGCCGGAATAAAGCGTGTTGTCAGCGGCATTGTTGCCGCGGTTGACGCCGGACAGGATGAGATCGGGTGGGGCGTCTTTCATCACGTCATAAAGTGCGGCGAGCACACAGTCTGCTGGCGCCCCTTCGGCGGCGTAACGTTTGTCCGACAGTTTGGCGATCATCGTGGGGTGGGCATAGCTGATGCAATGGCCAACGCCGGATTGCTCGAACGCGGGCGCGACCGTCCAGACCTCGCCCTGCGGTCCGGCCACGTCGCGCGCGATCGCTTCAAGCGTGGCAAGGCCCGGTGCGTTAATTCCGTCGTCGTTGGTGATGAGAATGCGCATGCTGCCGCCCCCTTTGCCGCCTTGTTACGTGAGCGTTCTGAAGCGGACAAGATTACGGGATCGTCCCGTGTGGAAGGCGTTGCAGGAAAGACTCTAAACGCCGGAAAATATGGCGAAGCGGCCCTTCGGGGAGAGTTTTCGGGTCAGAAGAAGACGCGAGGAAGGCCCTGACCGGTCAGGCGAGGATTTCGGGGAGAAGGCGCACGGCCTCATCCCGTGGATCGGCGAGGACACTGCGGTCTTCTCCGGGGAAGAAACGGGCGCGGGTCGCGGTAGCCATCGGGGCGGGCGTAAGGATCTGGACCTGAGGGCCGGTTTTGGCTGTCTCCGCCTGCCATGACTTTGCGAGCGCTGCCTGGGCGGACTTTGTTGCACCATAGGACCCAAAGAACGGTTCCCCCGCGCGGGGGTCGTCGAAGAAAACCGCTTTGCCCTCTGTACCCAAGAGGGGGGAGACATAGGCGATCAACACGGACGTGGCCGTCAGGTTCACGTCCGAGGACTTCGAGAAATCCTTCTGGTTGATATGGCCGGCAGGCGTCAGGGGGGCAGCATGAACGGCAGCGTGCACCCAAAGATCCAGCTTTCCCCAGCGGTCGAAGATCGACCGGCACAGCTGTTGCATTGCCGCGTCCACGGTGATGTCCATCGGGGCCAGCGTTGCATCACCGCCGACGGCCTTGATGCGGTCGTCCAGTTCTTCCAGCGCGCCGGTTGTACGGCCCACTGCGATGATGTGATGGGTCGGGGCCAAGGCCTCGGCCAGGGCTGCGCCCAACCCGCGGGAGGCGCCGGTGACAAGTGCTGTTTTCATGGGAGTGCTTTAGGCGGCTGGGGCGGCAAAGGCAATGCAGCTTAGGCCAGCACAAGCCTGTGATGGGTCCGCCCTTCGCGGATCAGGGCCCAGCCGTCGCCGGTGGCATCAAGGGTAAAGCCGTCTGTTGGCTGTCCCTGAGCCAGATGAACAATTGCGCCCGACCGGATGCGCAGCAGCGCCTTTGCGCCATCAGGCCCAGTAAACACACCAATCAGCATCAGCCCGTCGCGGGTGTGTTGGGACTGCCGTGTTGCGGCTTCTGCAGTAAGGGCATTCGTAAGAGCCATGGGGTCGTCTCCTGTGTCGAGACAGGGCACATAGGTGGGGTGCGCGCGGGGTGCAAGCAGGGCCAGCAAAGGACCGCCGATCGCTGGCGGGCGTTGTCGCGGATCGGGTGAATTGCTTTGTTTGCAAGGGCTTCCGGCTGTGGCAAGAGGTGCATATGGAACCGAAACCCCTTCTTGTCTTTATCCACATTCCCAAAACCGCTGGATCGACTCTTAACGGGCATCTCTTGCGTCATTTCGGTGCCGCAACGTCACCACGGGGCTGGCCCATGGTAGAGGGCTTGGTGCCCGGCCCGATCCTGGATCTATCCGTTGTGGGACGGTTCCTTGCCCCGCGTCTGGCCCGCGGGGCGACCCATGTCGGCTACATGCGCTACGATCACCCGCGCATGACCGCGGCCTTGCAACAGGCGAGCTGGGTCAGCGGCCATGTGTTCCGGCCAGAAATGGAAGAGCATGTCGCGCGGGCGGGACGGCAGGCACATTACTTCACCATTGTGCGCGATCCGGTTGCTCAACTGGCCTCACATTATCAATGGTGGATCGAAATCTATGCCCGTGGCCCTTGGCGGTATTTCCGGTACGAGCCTTTCTGGCGCGATCTGTCCAAACAGATCCGCGCGACGGACAACACCGACGTGCGGGCGATTATCAAGGTGCTTGAGGAACGGGGCGAGCTTTTTCTGAACTTTCAACATGGCTATGTGGCGGGAGATATGGACACCGACGCGGCTATTGACCGTTTTGCGGCCATTGGGCTCGACAGTGATGTCGCTGGGGTGGCGGAAGCGATGACAGGCGTGCGGCCCAAGGCGCGGCACAGCAATGTCAGCCGGTCACGGTTCGACCGCTCCGTGTTCCAACACCCGGAAATGAAAGAGTTTCTGGCCGAACGGCACAGCCTTGATCTTGATCTTTATGCAAGGCTGAAAGCCCGCTGACTATTCCGCTGCGGTTTTCATCTGGAAGCCTTGTTCCAGCATATCTGCAGGTTCAACAGGATATTCGCCGCTGAAGCAGGCGTCGCAATACTTCGGTGCATTTGCATCGCGACCTTTGGCTTCGCCCACCGCGCGGTAGAGGCCATCGAGCGAGATAAACTTCAGGCTGTCCACGCCCAGATGATCCCGCATTTCTTCTTCGGACATGGTCGCCGCCAGCAGCTTTTCACGCTGTGGTGTGTCGACGCCGTAGAAACAGGGCCACGCGGTCGGGGGGGAGGCGATGCGGAAGTGCACTTCGGCCGCACCTGCATCAAGGATCATTTCCTTGATCTTGCGGGAGGTCGTACCGCGCACAACGCTGTCGTCCACAAGGATCACCCGCTTGCCCTTGATCAGCGCACGGTTGACGTTGAGTTTCAGACGAACGCCCATGTTGCGGATGCTTTCCGTCGGCTCAATGAACGTCCGGCCCATGTACTGGTTGCGGATGATGCCCATGGCGTAGGGAATGCCGGATTCCAGCGAATAGCCGATTGCGGCGGGTGTGCCGCTGTCAGGGACAGGGCAGACAATGTCCGCTTCGATCGGGTTTTCCTTGGCCAGCTCACGCCCGATGTTCTCGCGTGTTTCATAGACAGAACGGCCGCCCAGAATACTGTCAGGGCGGCTGAAATAAACGTGCTCAAAGATGCAGAAACGGGATTTGGCGGGGCGGAAGGGATGGTGGCTTTGCACGCCTTTGTCGGTGATGACGACCATCTCGCCTGGTTCGATCTCTCGGATAAAGGTGGCGTTGATGATGTCCAGCGCGCAGGTTTCGGACGCCAGCACCCAGCCGTCGCCCAATTGGCCCAGTACCAGCGGGCGCACGCCCAGCGGATCACGGCAGCCAATCAGTTTGGTGCGGGTCATGGCGACCACGGAGAACGCGCCTTCGACCTTGCGCAGGGCCTCTTCCATACGGTCGGGGATGCTGCGGCCCATGGACCGTGCCATCAGGTGGATGATGCATTCGCTGTCGGACGAGCTTTGGAAGATCGACCCACGCTCAATCAGCTCGCGGCGCAGGGCCATGGCGTTGGTGATGTTGCCGTTATGGGCAATCGCGGCACCACCCATCGAGAACTCGCCAAAGAAGGGCTGGACGTCGCGGATCTGGGTGGCGCCCTTCGATCCGGCTGTGGAGTAGCGCACGTGTCCGATCCCGATCGGGCCGGGGATCATCGCCAGTGTCGCCTCGTCGGTGAAGTTATCGCGCACAAGGCCGAACCGGCGGGCGGAATTGAAGCCCTGTTCGGGATCATGGGTGACGATGCCTCCAGCTTCCTGACCACGATGCTGCAGCGCATGCAGGCCAAGGGCTACGATGGAGGCTGCGTTGGCCACACCAACAACGCCAAACACGCCGCATTCTTCTTTCAGTTTGTCATCGTCGAAAGGATGGGCGGGGGGCATGACGCCCGTGGCAGAGGTGGACACGTTGAGCAGCTCCGAATCCGTGATGGCCTATGAGGGGCGTCTTAACGGGTCGTCATGATTCTGTCACGTGACGATCCGGTGTGGCCCGATGAGTGTTGCGCGCCTGCAGTGCGGCTTATTCAGCCGGTTCGCCGCATTCGCCGACAAGCTGTTCGTACTGGGTGGTGATCCAGCCCAATGCGGCCTCTGGATCGCGGTCTTCGATGCTGCCGGTCATGTTGGAGAACACCGCGATTGCGCGGGAGTTTTCGACCATCTCGATGTTCTGGGATTGCAGCACGGTCTGGTAGACGAAGAAGGCGACCGCAACCAGCAGGATGCCGCGAAGTGCGCCGAAGAGGAAGCCAAGGCCCTGATCCAGACCGCCCAGAACAGACCGCTGGATGAGGGACGAAAACAGCGGTGTGAAGATCGACACAATCACCAAAACCACTGCAAAAACAGCAGCAAAGGCCGCAATCACGCTCAACTCGCAGCTGTCGCCGATGAAGTCGCCCAGAACGGGGATTTGTTTGACCAGCGGTTTCACCTGATCGGCAAAGATAAATGCCATGATCGTGGCAAGGATCCAGCCTGCAATCGCCAAAGCCTCACGCACAAAGCCGCGGCTGTAGGCCAGCAGGGCTGACAGCACGATGACAAGGGCGACGACGCCATCAATGAGGGTGAAATCGGCCATAGTGTTCCCGCCTTGCTGGGGGCTATCTGGCCCCGAATACCTGTTCCACGAAGCCGTGAAGGTCGCGCATCTCACGCAAGTCCACGCCCGCATCCCCGCCGCGCTTGGCGCGGACCGGAGTGATTGCGGAGGTAAAACCAAGTTTTGAGGCTTCTTTCAACCGATTTTCGGTCTGTGGTGCAGGGCGCAGGGCGCCCGACAGGCTGATTTCACCGAAAACAACGCTTTCTTTCGGCAGGGCGGCGTCCTCTCGGGCGGAAATCAGCGCAGCGGCAACGGCGAGGTCCGCGGCAGGTTCGGTGACACGAAGACCGCCGGCAACATTCAAATAGACATCAAGGCCAGTGAATGGCACGCCCGCGCGGCTTTCCAAAACCGCGAGGATCATGGCAAGGCGCGACCCGTCCCAGCCCACGACCGTGCGACGCGGCTGGCTGTGAGGGGAGGGCGACACCAGCGCCTGAAATTCGCACAACATGGGCCGCGAGCCTTCGATGCCGGCAAATACCACCGACCCCGGTGCTGGATCGCCACGTTCTGACAGGAACAGCGCGGACGGGTTCCTGACCTCGGCCAACCCTTTGCCGGTCATCTCGAACACGCCGATCTCATCAGCAGGGCCAAAGCGGTTCTTGACCGCGCGCAGGATGCGGAACTGATGGCCGCGTTCGCCTTCGAAATAAAGGACGGTATCCACCATGTGTTCCACGACGCGCGGACCGGCAATCGCGCCTTCCTTGGTGACGTGGCCCACCATCACGATGGCGATGCCACGGGACTTGGCGAAGCTGGTCAGCTCATGTGCGGCCGACCGGACTTGGGACACGGATCCAGGGGCCGCCTCAACCGTGTCGAGCCACATGGTCTGGATCGAGTCGATGATGACGAAATCGGGGTTCTCGGCCTCAAGCGTGGTCAGGATATCGCGCAGGTTCGTCTCGGACGCGAGTTTCACAGGGCTTTCGGTCAGCCCCAGACGGCGGGCGCGCATCTGCACTTGGGACGCGGATTCCTCGCCGGAAATATAGAGGACTTTCAGACCATTGCGGGCAAACCTTGCGGCAGCTTGCAACAGCAAGGTCGACTTGCCGATGCCGGGATCACCGCCCACCAAAAGAGCCGATGCCTTGACGAGCCCGCCACCAAGCGTGCGGTCCAATTCACCCACACCTGACAGGGTACGGGGCGGTTCTTTTTCCTCGGTGGCCAGATCGGTCAGCTGGATCGTCTTGCCCCGCTGTCCGCCAAGGGCCTTTTTGGCCTTGGGGCCGGTCGACAGGGGCTTGGCCTCTTCAATGGTGTTCCATTCGCCGCATGTCTCACACCGGCCCGACCACTTTGAGGCGGGGGCGTTGCATGCGGTGCAGATAAAGCTGAGGTCTTTGGCCATGTTCTTGTTTTGGTCCCTTTTTGCGGGCGGCGCAAGAGCATTGGTGATGTGGCCGTTCCGGCACCAGTTCTAAACGGGGGCGGCTGCGATCCGGCGACGCATGGCGTCAAGCACCGTGGGCGACGACAGGGCGACCAAATGGGGATTGCCCGCATCGCCAATGCCGGTCAGATCGATCACCGTGAAACCAAGCGTTTCGTAGGCGCGCAGGTCTTCGGCAGCGCCCACACGATTGGGCGATTGCGCAATCCGTGCCGACAGCCGCAATGCCGGATCGTCTGCTGACACGACAAGCAGTGCGTTGCGGGGCAGGGGGGAGATGTCGCGCACCTGACTGCGAAACACATCGGGGGCGATGTCGGGTTGCAACAAGACAAGACCATCCAGAACCGGCGCACGGTTCTGAAGTCGCATCCGCACAAGGGCCTCCATCACCAGTAAACAACCCAGCGAGTGGGCGATGACAGTCACGGGCCCCGACCAGATACGCCCCAAGAGGACAAACAGCTCCTCCA
>JAHDFG010000068.1 GCA_020628265.1 Pseudooctadecabacter sp.
ACGCAGCGCCTGACGCGTCTGGTCGGAAAATCGAAATCCATGGACATGCATCTGACAGGCCGCATGATGCCTGCTGAAGAGGCGCTGACGTCTGGTTTGGTCAGCCGTGTCGTGCCAGCCAAGAAACTGCGGGACGAAGCCCTGTCCGCCGCCCAGAAGATTGCCGAAAAATCCCTGCTGGCGTCCATGGCCGTCAAGGATGCGGTCAATCGGTCGTATGAGACGACGCTGGCCGAAGGCATCAATTACGAACGCCGCTTGTTCCAGTCGCTCTTTGCCACCGAAGATCAGGCCGAAGGGATGGCCTCCTTTGTCGAACAGCGCGAACCCCAGTTCCGCGACAAGTAGGGGTTCCCAAACCTGCATCAGTGCCCTATACGCACCGCTGAAATGCGCGTGATGCCCGCTTAGGCTCGAATCAATCCCGGTTGCGGACCGCCGGTGGGTTGCGTGTGTTAATGAATTTAACTGAACGAACCCGAAAGAGACCGATCCATGGCAAACTCCCCTCAGGCGAAGAAGCGCGCCCGTCAGAACGAACGCCGTTTTGAAATCAACAAAGCACGCCGTTCCCGTATCCGCACCTTCCTGCGTCGCGCAGAAGAAGCAATCGCATCCGGCGACAAGGACGCCGCCGCTGCGGCCGTCCGCGCTGTCCAGCCCGAACTGATGCGCGGCGTGTCCAAAGGCGTCTTCCACAAGAACACCGCAGCCCGCAAAATGTCCCGCCTGACGGCGCGGGTCAAAGCGCTCGGCTAACCCTTTGGTAAGGGAATCGTGCGTGATGCGATTCCGTTACATTTGATCAAGAGGCGTCCCACACGGGGCGCCTTTTTCAATTTTGAGTCTCATTTTTGCCAAGCAGGCCGAAGACTTTTCCATAAGATTCAAGGGTCCGTCAGATTCGTTTGAGAACGATCGCTGTCAAGCAGATGTTGCTGTTGAAATCGCACCGATCCAGCGGCTAGTTTTTCCCAGCGATTCATTCGTTCCTGGGGGAGCGTGGGACAGCAAGACAGCCTTGGCACCATATATGTGTGGGGACATATGGTGCCGCAAAACACCTTGTTTTCAAGGCTAGGCTTGCAGGTCATGAGGTTTAAGGCGGGCATCAGAGTCTGTCAGCCATCATGTTCAACCTACGTCGTCTTCTGTGCCGGAACTTGCCTTTGGACAGGGCTTCCGGCTTCACAAATCGGTCTGGTCGGAACGTCGCCGCAAGGTGTTTGCGGCGCCCCGATAAGTGTTGACCGTCAGGAGCCTTGGATCGCGTCAGAGTGGTGGCAGCCACATGGAACTGGATCAGGGACGGACAAGACAGAATGACGACGGCGCATTGGGAGCAGGTAAAGGCAGATATGAAATCGGCCATCGGGGCTGGGAACTATAAAAGCTGGATCGAGCCTTTGTCGCTCAAGACGACAACGGAAGGTGTCGCGCACTTGGGCGCCCCCAACCCTTTCGTCGGGGACTACGTTGGCAAGACCTACGGCGACCAGATCATCTACCACCTCAACCGTCAGGGGCTGAGCGTCCAGCGCCTCGCGTTCGAAGTCGAAGGCAAAAGCCCTGCCGCCCAACCCGCACCTGCCCAGTCCGCTGCCCCCGCGAAATCCGACGCCCAGCCGGATCAACGCTTCACCTTCGACACCTTCGTCGTCGGCAAGCCCAATGAATTGGCCCATGCCGCCGCCAAACGCGTGGCCGAGGGTGGCCCGGCGACATTCAACCCTCTGTTTTTGTATGGCGGCGTTGGCCTCGGGAAAACGCACCTGATGCACGCGATTGCCCATGAGCTGGCAGAAAAGCGCCCTGACCTGAACGTTCTTTACATTTCCGCCGACCAGTTCATCTACCGGTTCATTTCCGCACTGCGTGACCGCAAGATCATGGACTTCAAGCAGCACTTCCGGTCCGTGGATGTTCTGATGGTCGATGACATCCAGTTCCTCGAAGGCAAAGATTCCACGCAAGAGGAGTTCTTCCACACCTTCAACGCGCTGGTCGATCAGAACAAACAACTGGTCATTTCGGCTGACCGTGCCCCTGGCGAAATTCGCGACCTCAGCGAACGGATCAAATCCCGCCTGCAGTGCGGTCTTGTCGTTGACCTGCATCCGACCGATTTTGAGCTGCGGTTGGGCATCCTTCACGCCAAACAGGAAACCTATCTGGGCGTCTATCCCGGCGTAGAAGTGGCGCCTGGCGTGCTTGAATTCCTCGCACACCGGATTTCCAGCAACGTCCGCGTTCTCGAAGGGGCTTTGAACCGTCTGTATGCGCTGGCGTCTCTCGTTGGTCGCACGGTGACGGTCGAGATGGCACAGGATTGTCTGTCGGATATCCTGCGTGCGTCAGACCGCAAGCTGACAATCGAAGAAATCCAGCGCAAGGTGTCCGAACACTACGACATTCGCCTCAGCGATATGCTGGGGCCAAAGCGGACCCGCAGCCTTGCTCGTCCGCGCCAGATCGCCATGTGGCTGTGCAAACAGCTGACCAGCCGCAGCCTGCCTGAAATCGGCCGCAAATTCGGCAAGCGTGATCACACCACGATCATGCATGGCGTGCGAAAAATCGACGAGTTGCGCCAGTCCGACAGCCAGATCGCCGACGATCTGGAACTGTTGCGCCGCGCACTGGAGGATTAAGGCCACATAGCCTTGTCATATTGGGTCTGACGTTCCACAAAACACTTGTGGGCGGAGCAAAAACAGATACGTTCTCCGTCCCACCCGAACGCGGGGGCAAAGGACGGAGACAGGGCCATGAAACTCAGCATCGAACGCGCGACACTGCTTAAGGCCGTGGCACAAGCCCAGTCGGTTGTTGAACGCCGGAACACCATTCCGATCCTCGCGAATGTCCTGATCGAGGCCGAAGGGTCCGAGGCCACGTTCCGCGCCACCGATCTCGATATCGAGGTGGTGGACAAAGCCGCAGCGCAGGTCGAGCGGGCAGGGGCCACGACCGTCTCCGCTGTGACGCTCAACGAGATTGTGCGCAAGCTGCCCGACGGCGCCCTTGTGACCCTGACCGAAGACAGCGCCTCGGGCCGGTTGACGATCGAGGCGGGCCGCTCGAACTTCAGTCTCGCGACCCTGCCCAAGGAAGATTTTCCCGTGATGGCGTCGTCCGATTACGCGGCAAACTTCTCCGCGCCCGCACCCGTCCTGCGTCGCCTGTTCGACAAGTCCAAGTTTGCGATTTCAACAGAAGAAACGCGGTACTACCTGAACGGTGTCTACATGCATGTGGCCGATGCGGACGGCGGCAAGGTGCTGCGCTGTGTTGCGACCGATGGCCACCGTCTGGCCCGCATTGACGCCGACCTGCCCGAAGGGGCGGACGGCATGGCGGGCGTCATCGTCCCCCGTAAAACCGTCGGCGAACTGCGCAAGCTGCTGGATGACGACGATATGAAGATTGCGGTCTCCGTGTCCGAGACAAAGATCCGCTTCGCAACGCCGGATATTACGCTCACATCCAAGGTGATCGACGGAACCTTCCCCGATTACACCCGCGTTATTCCGCAAGGAAACACCCGCAAGCTGGAAGTGGACGCGTCCGAATTTGCGAAAGCCGTGGACCGCGTAGCCACAGTTTCGTCAGAACGGTCCCGCGCTGTGAAGCTGCAACTGGACGAAGACCGGCTGGTGCTTTCGGTCAATGCCCCTGATAGCGGTGCCGCCGAAGAAGAACTGGCCGTTGCCTATGGCGACGAACGGCTGGAAATCGGGTTCAACGCAAAATACCTGCTGGAAATCGCAAGTCAGGTCGATCGGGAGAACGCGGTCTTCATGTTCAATTCTTCCGGCGACCCGACCCTGATGCGCGAAGGCAATGACACATCGGCGGTCTACGTCGTGATGCCGATGCGGGTGTGACCAAAATTCCTGAATTTTGGTGGGCCCAACAAATTTCCGGAAATTTGTTGGACGCTGAAAAGAAGGGCCGCGCATAATGTCGGCCCTTTTTCTGTCAAACCTGACGCTCTCCCACTACCGCTCCCACAAACGGGCCCGGCTCTCGCTTGATGGCCGCCCTGTGGCGATCTACGGACCCAATGGGGCGGGTAAGACCAATATCCTTGAAGCCGTTTCAATCCTGTCGCCCGGGCGTGGCCTGCGCCGCGCCTCCTCTCAGGACATGACACGTCGGCCCGAGGCTTTGGGCTGGAAAGTGACCGCCGAACTGGATGCTTTGGGGCAAAGGCACGAGATTGAAACATGGTCCGAAGGAGGTGCCTCCCGCCAGACCAAGATCGACGGGAAAGCCGCACCTCAAATCGCACTTGGCCGCATCAACCGCGTGCTCTGGTTGATCCCTGCCATGGACCGGCTTTGGATCGAAGGGGCCGAAGGCCGCCGCCGGTTCCTCGACCGTGCAACGCTCTCGTTCGAACCGACCCATGCGGAGGCCGTGCTGACATATGAAAAGGCCATGCGGGAACGCAACAGGTTGCTTAAGGACATGGTCCGCGACGCCCATTGGTATGCGGCGCTGGAACGTCAGATGGCGGATGCTGCCGCAGCGATCCATTCCAATCGGGCCGCGGCCCTTGCACGACTGAGTGCCGCGCAGCAAGAGGCAGAAACCGCCTTTCCCACTGCGACCCTTGCCTTGACGCATGCCGAACCGTCCTGCGACGCGCCAGAGGATGCGGAGGCGATGCGTGCCGCCTTCGCTGACAGCCGGTCCCGCGACATCGCAGCAGGCCGCACCTTGGTCGGCCCCCACCGCGCCGATCTGGAGGCCGTATTCGCTGCCAAAGGCGTCGATGCCAAAGACTGCTCGACAGGGGAGCAGAAAGCCCTGCTTATTTCACTCATCCTTGCCAACGGACGTGCGCTGAAGGCTGATATTGGCGCCGCGCCGATCCTGCTGCTGGACGAAGTCGCGGCCCATCTTGATGCGGGGCGCAGGGCCGCCCTTTATGAAGAAATCTGTGCCTTGGGCTGTCAGGCCTTCATGACCGGAACAGGGCCTGAGCTTTTCGAGGAACTTGACGACCGCGCACAATACGTCGAAGTGACAGAAGACAACGGCGTCTCACAGGCCTCACAGAAATGACCATCAGCCCCACCGAACTGGCGCTCTATGCGGGCGCACTTACGATCCTGTTCCTGACACCCGGTCCGGTCTGGGTCGGGTTGATTGCTCGTGCGCTGTCTGGCGGGTTTCAGGCCGCATGGCCGCTTACCCTTGGCGTGGTGATTGGCGATGTGATGTGGGCCGTCTTCGCGATCCTCGGCATGGCATGGATTGTCGAACAATACCCCGGCACCCTGGAGGCGTTGAAATGGTTCGCCTGCGTCACCTTCATCGTCATGGGCTGGCTGATCATCCGCTCCGCGGACAAGGACCTGAGCAAGGCGGACGGTCGCCTCACACGACCCGGCGTTTGGGCGGGCTTCGTGGCGGGACTTGCCGTGATCCTCGGAAACCCGAAGGCGATCCTGTTCTACATGGGGATGTTGCCGGGCTTCTTTGATCTGGGCGCTTTTACCACTGCTGACATCATCGCCATCGCCGCTATGTCTGCGATCATTCCCCTGATCGGAAACCTGCTGATCGCGGCCATGGTCGACCGCGTCCGCCGCCTTCTGACCTCACCAACAGCGGTCCGCCGGATGAACATCACTGCAGGTGTCCTGTTGATCGGTGTGGGCCTTGTGATCCCGTTTACCTAGCGGGGGTCAACCATGCGGAGAGATACGTCTCGAAGCGATCGGTGATCTCTGTGCTGGAATGCAAGGCGCAGAAGTTCAGCGCGATGACCTGAACCATAAAGGCCTGCACGCCCTCCGCTTGCAACTCCAGATCGATGTCTTTGCGAACGGCATCGCCCCACGTGGACAGCCAGCCCGCGACAATCTCCATATGGCGCCCGAAGCTTTGCGTGATGGGGCCAAGATCTGTTTCGAGTGCTGCACCCGAATAGCGCAGAATGATATCGAACGAGACCCTGTCGCGCGCTGCGACCTGAAACAGCGGTTCATGGGCGTCAGCAAGGCTGCGCGGATCGGTCGGGGCGGCTTGCTCCATCTGGTCAAGCGCCGCATGCAAGTCAGCGCCGATCAGGGCTGACAGCAATCTGTCCTTGTCGGCAAAATGCGAAAACACGGTCCCCTTGGCGACGCCGGCCTTCAGGGCGACTTCCTCCATCCGCAAGGCGTCATATCCATTGAGGTCCGACAAAGACCGTGCGGCCGTCAGCAGGCGGTCATGCGTCTCGATTTTTCGTTTTTGCGGTGCGCGGCTCATGGCTTCTTTTCCCACGTTTTCTGACCACGGTCAAATTTAGTATTGACCGTGGTCAATTTTCTCCTGTAGTAAAAATGACCATGGTCAATTTAACAGGAGACACACCAGCCATGACCCGCATTCTGATCTTGAACGGCCACCCCAAACCGCATTCCCTTTCTGCCCTCGCAACGCAAACCTATGCGGATGCGGCGCGGCAAGCAGGGGCAGAGGTGCGCGTGCACAGCGTTGCGGATCTCCGCTTCGATCCGGATTTCGGGGACGGGGGCTATGAGGCGACGAAGCCGTTGGAACCCGACCTTGAGGCGTTTCTGGCGGACCTCGAATGGTGCGAACACTTCGTCCTCGCCGCGCCGATGTGGTGGGGCAATCTACCAGCCATGACGCGCGGCCTCTTCGATCGTGTCCTTTTGCCCGGCCGGACCTTCGACACCCGCAGCAAAACGGCGATGGGACTGCCTAAGCCGTTGCTGACAGGGCGCACAGCGCAACTGATCATGACATCCGATACCCCGCTCTGGGCGCTGCGCCTTCTGTACAGCCGCTCTGCCCTGAACAACATCCACGGACAGATCTTAAAATTTGTCGGAATGAAGCCGCTGCGGCCGCTCTATTTTTCGGGGGCAACCGAGGCAAAAGAGGGCAAGATCAAAGGCTGGATGCGTCACGTCCGTCGCGCCGCGGTAAAGGCGGCCTGATGCCCTGAAAAGAGCCCCCAATCGCGTGACATCCCTTTGTAAAAACGTTATAAAAAGGGCCAAGTAAAACAAAGGGTCCGACATGACCGAAGAGCAGAAGCAGCCAGAAGAATATGGCGCCGATTCCATCAAGGTTCTCAAAGGGTTGGAGGCTGTCCGCAAGCGCCCCGGCATGTACATCGGGGACACCGATGACGGCTCCGGTCTGCACCACATGGTGTATGAGGTCGTGGACAACGGCATTGACGAAGCGCTTGCCGGTCACGCCGACGCTGTGAACGTAAAAATCCACGCTGACGGATCCGTTTCCGTCAGCGACAACGGGCGCGGCATTCCGGTGGGCATCCACGAGGAAGAGGGCGTTTCTGCAGCCGAAGTTATCATGACCCAGCTGCACGCTGGCGGTAAGTTTGACAGCAACTCCTACAAGGTGTCGGGCGGTCTGCACGGCGTGGGTGTGTCGGTGGTGAACGCCCTGTCCGATTGGCTGGAACTGCGCATCTGGCGCGACGGCAAGGAACACATTGCCCGATTTGAGGGTGGCAACACCACCAAGCACCTTGAGGTCGTGGGCGACGCTGGCGACTACACGGGGACCGAGGTCCGCTTTCTCGCCTCGACAGAGACCTTCTCGAACCGTGACTATTCCTTCGAGACCTTGGAAAAGCGCCTGCGCGAACTGGCGTTCCTGAACTCCGGTGTGCGGATCATCCTGACCGACGAACGCCCCTCCGAACATCTGCGGACCGAACTCTTCTACGAAGGCGGTGTGAAGGAATTCGTCAAATACATCGACCGGTCCAAGGTCTCGATGATGGAAGAGCCGATCTACGTGCAGGGCGAGCGGGACGACATCGGCGTCGAAGTCGCCATGTGGTGGAACGACAGCTACAACGAAATGGTCCTGCCCTTTACCAACAACATCCCCCAGCGGGATGGCGGCACCCACATGGCGGGCTTCCGCGCGGCGCTGACGCGGACCATCAACAGCTACGCGCAGTCCTCTGGCATCGCCAAAAAGGAAAAGGTCAGCTTCACCGGTGACGATGCCCGCGAAGGTCTGACCTGCGTGCTTTCCGTCAAAGTACCTGACCCGAA
Organism: Pseudooctadecabacter sp.; assembly: GCA_020628265.1. Taxonomy (GTDB): domain Bacteria; phylum Pseudomonadota; class Alphaproteobacteria; order Rhodobacterales; family Rhodobacteraceae; genus Octadecabacter. The sequence continues at coordinate 8,064 of JAHDFG010000068.1, forward strand.
ATTCTCCAGCCAGACGAAGGACAAGCTGGTGAGTTCCGAGGTCCGTCCGGCGGTCGAAAGCCTGATGAACGAAAAGCTGGCCGAATGGTTCGAAGAGAACCCAGCGGTCGCCAAGGAAGTCGTCGGCAAGATCATCGAAGCCGCCCACGCCCGTGAGGCCGCCCGCAAGGCCCGCGAACTCACCCGTCGCAAGACCGCGATGGATGTGAACTTCCTCGCCGGTAAGCTGAAAGACTGTTCCGAAAAGGACCCCGCCAAGACCGAAGTTTTTTTGGTCGAGGGTGACTCCGCCGGTGGCTCCGCCCAAACGGGCCGCGACCGTCAGACACAGGCCATTCTGCCGCTCAAGGGTAAGATCCTGAACGTGGAACGGGCGCGGTTTGACCGGATGCTGGGGAGCCAAGAAATCGGCAACCTCGTCATGGCGCTGGGTACCGGCATCGGCCGCGACGAATTCAACATCGACAAACTGCGCTACCACAAGATCGTCATCATGACCGACGCTGACGTGGACGGTGCGCACATCCGCACCCTGTTGCTCACGTTCTTCTTCCGCCAGATGCCGGAGCTGATCGAACGCGGCCACCTCTATATCGCGCAGCCGCCTCTGTATAAGGTCAGCCGCGGCAAGTCCGAGGTGTACCTCAAGGATCAGGCCGCGATGGACAACTACCTGATCGACCAAGGCGTCGAGGGTGCGATCCTGCGTCAAGGCAATGGCGAAGAGGTAACAGGCGCGGACCTGCGCCGCGTGGTCGACGACGCCACCCGCCTAAAACGCGTTTTGGCCGCCTTCCCGACGCATTACCCCCGTCATATCCTTGAACAGGCCGCCATCGCAGGGGCCTTCGTGCCCGGTGCCGTGGATGCGGACCTGCAAGGCGTGGCCGATGCGGTGGCCAAACGGCTCGACCTGATTGCGCTGGAATGGGAGCGGGGCTGGCAAGGGCGCATCACCCAAGACAAAGGCATCCGCCTGACCCGCATCCTACGCGGTGTGGAAGAGGTGCGGACGCTGGACGGCGGCATGCTGCGATCAGGTGAGGCCCGTAAGACGGGGTCCTTCACCCAAGGCCTACAGGACGTCTATTCCATGCCTGCAACGCTGGTGCGCAAAGACCGCAGCCAAAGCATCTACGGCCCGCTGGACCTGTTGGACGCGATCCTCGAAGAGGGCGAACGCGGCTTGTCCTTGCAGCGCTACAAAGGATTGGGTGAGATGAACCCAGACCAACTGTGGGAAACGACGCTCGATCCTGATGCCCGCACCCTGTTGCAGGTGAAGGTTGAGGATGTCGCCGAAGCCGATGACCTGTTCACCAAGCTGATGGGTGACGTTGTCGAGCCGCGCCGTGACTTCATTCAGGAAAACGCCTTGAGCGTGGAAAACCTCGACTTCTGACGGGACGCAAAATCTCAAGGAGATTTTGGACCAGATTTTCAATTGAAAATCTGGTGCCTCCGGCGGGGATATTTGAAAGCCAAAGAAGTCCGGCGCGCGCGATCTGAACCTTCTCGC